>CAZAGA010000076.1:0-9094 GCA_964484335.1 uncultured Anaerolineaceae bacterium | reverse complement strand
AGCTGTAACGATCGGTAGCGCGTATGACCGACATCCAAACCATTGTTGCCTTCTTGTTTTTCCCCAGCGGCTTGTTTGTGGTACTTTGCGGCCTGGCCTATGAATGGGTTGATCGTAAAGTGATCGCCCGCCTGCAAAGCCGGATCGGCCCACGCTGGTTTCAACCGGTTGCCGATATTCTGAAACTGCTGGCGAAGGAAGAAATCGAACCACAGGGCGTTAACCGCTTTCTGTTCAGCGCCCTACCAGCGGTCGGATTAGCTGGCGCCTTAACCGCTGCGCTGTATGTCCCGCTGGCCGGGTTGCAACCAACCTTCAGCTTCAATGGCGACCTGATCGTCGTCCTTTACTTGCTCAGCCTGCTGACTATTTGCATCGGCCTGGCTGGCGTGGTAACCGCTAACCGCTACTCAGTCATCGGCGCTACGCGGGTCTTGACCCAGGTTTTTTCCTATGAAGCGCCTTTCCTGCTCGCCTTGCTTGGACCGGCCATGGTCACTGGCAGTTGGGCAATCCAGGATATCAACGCCTTTGTTAGCACCAATACCTGGCTGGTGGTGCTCCAACCTCTCGGGTTCATCGTCGCCATGATCGGATTGATGGGGAAATTGGAGCTTCCTCCCTTCGATGCCCCGGAAGCAGAAACCGAAATTGTCGCTGGAGCGCTGACTGAGTACAGCGGGCGCGGCCTGGCGCTCTTCAAACTAGGAAAATCCGTCGAATTAATCGTTGGGCTGACCTTGGTGGCAGTATTTTTCCTGGGAGGCATCAACAACCCGCTTGATTTTCTGCTCAAAACGGTCAGTTTATTGTTGGTAATGGCCGGTTTTTCGGCTGTCATGACCCGTTTCCGGATTGACCAGGTGGTTAACTGGTGGCGGTATGGCGCGTTAATTGGATTAGGCCAGATGCTTATTGTAATCGCCTGGCAACTCTGGAAAGGACTTTAACCATGCGCATGGCTACGATGTTAAGTGATGTAATCCGGTCCGCCTTGAAAGGACCGACTACCCGGCCCTACCCGTTTGTGATCCGGCGCGCCCCGGCCCGTTTGCGCGGCAAGCTGATCTGGAATCCTGAAAAATGCACCGGCTGTGGTTTGTGTGTTAAGGATTGCCCTTCGGATGCAATCCGCCTGGTGGTCAACGAAAAACAAACCAAAACGTTCGTCATGCGTTACGACCTGGACCGCTGCACCTTCTGCAGCCAATGCGTCCAGAGCTGCCGCCTCAAGTGTATTTACCTGGATAATGAGCAATGGGAACTGGCCGAGCTGGATCGCAAACGCTTCACCCAGTATTACGGCAACGCCGAAAAAGTCCAGGCTTACTTAGCCAGCCCACACGAAGAAGGATAATCAAAAACACCCTGGCTTTCCGGCCAGAGTGTTTTTGATTATCTAATCGTTAACTATCAGAACTGCTGCTGCTCGAGCTAGGTGCAGGAGAAGGCTTGCTATCGCTGGATGCCGAGCTGCTGCTTTCGCCCGAAGTGGATTTCTTCTCGCCTTCCTCTGATTTTCCGGCCGAGTTGGAGCGAGTAGCACCCGATGGCGAGCGGTGATCGGTGGCATAAAAACCAGACCCTTTAAACACCACGCCGACCGGCGTGTAAACTTTCCGCAAGGTCTTTTTTGAGCACTCCGGGCAGCGAGTGAGCGGTGCATCATTGAATGATTGCTGCCTCTCAAACTGCACACCACAATTTTCACACCGATAGGTATAAATCGGCATCCAACACCTCGACTTCCACGCAATAATCGCAAAGAAAGATTATAGCGCGCCGGATAGGGCTTGGCAAGGGCTGAGTATAAGACGCGTATATACGTTTTATATACGTTTCATAAGCTGCCAGAGGGCATTATTCTTTTCCGTGCCTACCCTCCAGGATACTGTCTATAGCCAATTGATCCCCAGCAGAAAGAACCCAATCACCAGCCATTGCGGTCTCAGCAATCTGGTCTGGGCGGCGAGCGCCCACAATCGCTGCGGTCACTTCCGGCCGGCGTAGCACCCACGCCACTGCTAACTCGCCCAGGCTGCGATTGTTCCGTTCCGCAATCGGGCGGAGCAATTCGACCATTTCAAGGTTCACCGTCAGGCTAGGCTCGCGAAAAAATTCGTTCTTTGCGACCCGCCAATCGGTTGGCGGCAGAGCAGCTACTTTTTGGCGATTATACTTCCCGGTCAACAATCCAGAAGCCATCGGGCTATAGGCAATCACGCCAATTTGGTTTTCAGCACAGTAAGCTAAAAGCCCATACTCTGGCTCACGTGCCAGCATGCTGTATTCTGGCTGCAGCGATGCAATCGGATGAATAGCTTGTGCACGACGCATTTGCTGAACGCTGAAGTTCGATACCCCTCCGTAGCGAACTTTACCTTCTTCTATCAACCGTGCGATTTCTGTCCATCCCTCTTCAATATCTGCATCGGGATTGGGCCAATGGATTTGGTACAGATCGATTACATCGGTGTTCAGGCGCCGCAAGCTGTTCTCGCATTCCTGGCGCACACTCCAGGCTTTCAAACGATTGTAAACTTTATAATCTTGCGGTGTATCCCATACTAAGCTGCACTTGGTAGCTAAAATAACCCGCTCCCTCCGGCCCCTGAGGGCTTTTGCAACGATTTCTTCAGAGTGTCCTAACCCATAGGCGGCGGCAGTATCAATCCAATTGATCCCCAAGTCCAGCGCGCGATGGATCGTTGAGATCGATTCGGAATCGTTTTGTGGTCCCCAACCCCAATCCCAGTTTCCTCCCCCAATTGCCCAGGCCCCGAATCCAACCTTCGTCAGATTCAAGTCCGAAAAACCCAACTTTCTTGTTTGCATCTTCTCCAAGTCTCCTGATTCTATAGACAATTAATTGGGCGGCCAGGCCGCCCAATCAAAGCATAAAACATCAACTTTCGCGCCGTCTCGGAACGAGCGCCGTCATTCTATCACATCGCCGCGCGTCGTTCTTTGGCGACTTCCAGAACACGTTTCCAACTCTTCACGAAAGCGCTGCGGAACAAAAGAACAGGCCCAAAGTGCTCAAACTCCTCAACACTCAAACCATCATCCAAATAACCGCGCCGAAAATCAGGCAGCTTCTCAATTAACTCATCGATCACTTTCTGCGGCACCGGATTGAATAACCGGTAAACCACCGGCGGATCCTGAGCGATTAGCTTATCCGCTGTTCCTTCCCAGTTGATCGTTACGACGACTTTTCCACCAACCATTTCTGTAAAGTGATGCAGGCCGCGCGCCCCGCCACCGATAAAAGTGGCATTGTACCCACGTTCGATCAGGATATTGTAAACCTTGCGCGCTACCGCCAATCCGGCCTGCCAGAGCACATCCTGGCTAATATCGACCGAATGTTCCTTCACGTAAGCCTGAAAATGATCATCATAAATCCCGGCGATATGTGACATGAACATCTTTGGTTTTTGTCCGCTCGCCCTGGATGAATGCTCATAGGTCTCACAAATTGTAACCATCTGGTTAACCGCAAACACTTCCGTAGCATTCAATGGCACGCCCTCGGGAACCAATTTCTTCATCGCATGGATTCCTGGCGCAGTAACCGGGATCTTACAAACAATATTGGGAGCAATTGTACGATTGAATAAAGACTCTTCGTAAATAACCTCTCCATCCTCGTCGTGGATCGGATCACCCTGAATGCTTACCCAACCATACTCACCACCAGAAGCCTCAAAAATCGGTATAAATTTTTCGGCAATCGGTTTGACCATTTTCTGCTGGAAAAGGATCGCTGCCTGCACATCAGTTTCGGTTTCACGAATTGCTTCATCGAGCAGGCTCAGGGCGTATTCCTTTTCTTCAGGATGATCAATCATCTTTTGGGTATACGACGGGTTGTGGGTGCACCCCAATGCACCGTGCTCAATCGCCAGATCAGCCTGCCGGCGAGTTGGATTGTTAATCCAAAACATGGTTGGAGAAAGGCCGTGAACTCGTTGAAAATAGGGTTTCATCTTAGTTTCCTTTCAGAGTGTAGCTTAATTTTTCGACGACATCGGCCAGCGTTTCAGAGCCGCCAATGTTCCCAGGAAAAACAATGTAAAGTAGGTCTTTGTAGCGAGTCTCAGGTCCTAACTTCCAGACAGACAATCCCTGACAGATCTGCCCCATGACCAAGGCGCGCCGGACACCAAGCCCTTTCGTGGCTATATCGTGCGAAGTGATCCCACCCTTTGCAATAATAAAACGGGGGCGTTCATGAAGATGGTGCAGGATTTCCACCAGCCCTGAGGATACTTGTTGGCCAATCTGAAGATTTAGTCTCTGATCAGGCCCACTTACCAACTGGCGGCTGGTAAAAAGCAGAACATTACGATTATTTCTGATATCAAGATCGACCTGAGCAGCAGCCTGTTGAATTTCACCAGACCGCTCTTCAAGGTTCAATAAGCGCTCAACTTTGACTTCCACATTGGTCGCCAGTCCACGCTCTCGTAGCACATTTACCTGTTCGGTAGTCTTCGGCACATAGGACCCAACAATGACCAAGCCACCTCCGTTTTCAGGCAGACCCAAAGATTGAACATCTAGAAGTGGATACGGCTCCAGTCCGAAACGCACCGGGATAAATGAAGCTGTCGCCCGATATATATATTTCTTACCCTGCTGCTCAGCGATTAAAATCCCAGTCACGAGCACTTCGAAATCACGCCGGCTGGCTGCATTTACCACTACCACGCTTCTGCGGGGAAGTGCGATTATTTTTTGATAAACAACCTGCGGCCCACCCAGTCGGATGTCGTCAATCGAAATCGAGGCCACCCTATCAGCTGGGATCCTGCCAGCAGTTTTCTCTGCCACCCATTCACGCAGATTGGAGGAACGATAGCCGAAAGTGCCATCTTGAGCATAAGAAGTTTGGCCCACCGGAACCAACCAATCCCCTTCGGCAGCATAATGAATATCGCCCAAGGTAAATCGTCCAGCGCTGTATAAGGTGGGTATTAACAACCAAGCGTCAAAATCGACCCCGAGGCCATCCGTCAGGCTATCCACCTCTTCTGGGAAATGGCCTCGCAAAGTCGAATCGCCACGGCTGACCACAGCGATTTTTCGCCCACTTCTCCGAGCCGCCTCCGCAAGGTGGCGACCAATTTCAGCTCCCACCTGCTCTGCTTGCTGAGTTGGCAGGCTGCGGCTGTTGGTCAGGATAAAGAAAGCCGGGTAATTGCTTTCCAACTCTTTTTGCAAGGCTTCGCACGACCAGTGAGTCAGGAGCGGAATGCCCTTGACGGTTTGCGATCCGGTCGGATCGTCATCCAGAATTACTAACTTCACCCCAGTCTGCTCAACCAGGGTGCGAATTTCAGGCAATAAATCGACCGGCCATTCTGGCGGGAGCTGCCTCATTGCTTCGCTGATTAGAATACGCTCGGGTTTCACAAGCTCACTACGCTCAATACCGGTTCCCCGGCCGCGGCCTGGGGAGATCAGCCCACCAGGCCGCGGCGAAGACTGAGGAGAGAAGATTATTTAGTAGAGTAAGCCCCATCTACCTGTAGATTGGCTCCAGTCACAAAGCTAGAGCGATCGGAAAGCATGAACACGATTGTTTCAGCAATCTCGTATGGAGTGGCCATGCGACCAATGGGGTGGTTGCCGACAATTACGTCGCGCGCGGTGGTCGGATTTGACTGGTTATTCAAGTAAATGTCAACAAATTCGCCCTCGATAGAGCCTGGACCAATGGTATTGCAGCGAATATTATCCTTGGCATAGTCAATGGCGATCTGGCGGGTCAACTGGAAGATGCCGCCTTTTGAAGCACAGTAGCCAGGTTGTTCTGGCATGCCAACCACGGCCGAAATCGAGCCGATGTTGACAATCGATCCGCCTCCACCCTGCTTGAGGAATTGGCGGATCGCGTGTTTACAGCCATAGAAAGGCCCAGTCAGGTTCACCCGGATTTGTAGATCCCATCCTTCGGCCGTCATGTCAGCGACTTTTCCGACCACGATTGTGGCAGCATTGTTAACGATGCCATCTAATTTGCCATATTTATCAACCGCAAACTTCACCAATGCCTCGACCTCAGCCTCCTTGGTGACATCTGTGTGCAGGTAAGAAACTTCCAGTCCCTGAGCGCGCAGACGGCTGACCGTATTGTTGCCCCATTCATCATTGATATCCGAGGCGACAACTTTAGCACCATGCTTGGCGCACAACTCTGCCGTGGCGGCTCCGAGGCCTCGCCCAGCTCCGGTGATAACGATGACTTTATTTTCAAGATCCATAGTTACATACTCCTTTTCGATATTTGGTTATCCCGTTTATACGGGTTCTTCCTCAGTGGACGCAAATTATCCGGCTCGCCGGCGCCGCCAGGTGTCGAGTGCAACCGCCAGGATAATAATTGCACCACTGAAAACCTGCTGCCAATATGCCGATACGCCCAGTAGAATCAGGCCGTTGGTGATCAAGCCAAGCAACGTGGCCCCTAGGATGGTCCCCAGTACCGTGCCCTCGCCGCCCAGCATACTCGCTCCACCAATAATCACAGCGCCAATCGCGGTTAATTCATACCCAGTCCCAGAGGCGGGCTGAGCAGTGCTCATGCGGGCAGTTTCAATTACTGCCTCAATCGCCGCTAGGGTAGAGCAGATTGTGAAAACAAGGATTTTAATCCGGTTAACATTGATACCGGAGAGCCTGGCTGCATCTTCGTTTGAGCCAATGAAATAAATCCGCCGGCCGAATGTCGTTCTACTCAAAACAATATGAACAATCACCGCCAGCACAAGCATGATAATCACTGGATAGGGAACCAAACCCCAATATCCTTGGCCAAGCTTTAAGTACGATTCTGGCAAGCCACTAACTGTTGAACCTTTTGTGATCACCAGGGCAAAGCCTCGTGCCAGGCCCATCATACCCAGCGTGATAATAAATGGCGGCACGCCTGTCTTGACTACCAAGGTGCCGTTAATCGCTCCAACCAGCACTCCCATCAAGATGCCGATCAACAAGCTGGCCCAGATTGGCAGCCCCATTTTGACCATTACAAAACCGACAACCACGGAGGCCAAGGCGACAACCGAGCCAACTGAAAGATCAATCCCACCCAGCAGGATAACCAGCGTCATGCCCATCGCGATGATTGAGTTCAAAGCAATAATGCGAGCGACAATTGCGAGGTTGCTGGCAGTGGCGAAATTCGGCGAAGCCAGTGACAATGTGACCATTATGACCAACACCACCAGTGCAATCCCGGCTTCGCGTGCTCTCAGGAGGTTCTTAATTGGATTCGTGCGTTTACCAACAGAATCGTTCGCCACTGATTCGGGGGGCAATGGAATTTGTTTTTGTTCGGTGCTCATGCTTAATATACCTCCGCCTTTACCCCAGTTGCCAGGGTCATAATTTGCTCTTCGGAAGCGCCAGCGCGCGGCAAGACGCCCATTGCCCGGCCTTCTCGGAGAACCAAGATCCTATCGCTCATCCCAAGAATCTCCGGCAATTCTGAAGAGATCATAATCACAGCCATGCCCTGGCGGGCCATTTCATGCATAAGGTTATAAATTTCCATTTTCGCGCCGACATCGACGCCGCGAGTCGGTTCATCAAGGATTAATACCTTCGGCCTTACCATCAGCCATTTGGCAATCACGACCTTCTGCTGGTTACCGCCGCTCAAGTTTCGCGCCTTCTGCTCAATTGAAGGAGTCTTTATTTTAAGTTGCCGAACAAATTTCGAGGAAAGCTCGCGTTCTTTGTTGAACTGCAAAAAACCCGAACGGCTGATTTCCCCAAGGTCGGCAGCAGTGACGTTTAACCGGATGGCCATTCCCAAAAACAGACCTTGAAGTTTTCGATCTTCTGGCAAGAAACCAACCCCAGCCCGGATCGCATCCATTGGGCTCTTGATCGAAATCGGCTTGCCTTCCACGAGGATTTCACCGCTATCACGCGGGTCTGCCCCAAAAATAGCGCGGGCGGTCTCACTACGCCCGGCACCTACCAGACCAGCCACACCAAGAATTTCACCGGCCCGGACATCGAAACTAATATCTTGCAAGCGCCCGGACCGATTCAATCCACGCACTTCCAATACTTTTTCGCCGATGGCAGGCAGCTCTGGATGACCATACAAGTCTTCCAACTTACGACCAACCATCATCGAAACAATTTCGTCGGGATTAGTCTTGGCTGTTTCTCGCACTCCCACCAGTTTCCCATCTCTTAGTACCGTGATCCGATCGCTGATTCGAAAGATCTCTCCCATCCGATGGGAGATATAAATAACTGCCTTGCCTCGATCACGCAACTTCAAAATTAAGTCGAGCAATACTTCAACTTCATTGAGGTCAGTCGGTTTGGAGGTTGCTGTTGGCAGAGATGAAGTTGGCTCGTCCATCACAATAATACTGGCATCAAGCGAAAGCGCTTTGGCGATTTCTACCATTTGCTTCCGTGCAATACCTAATTTACGCAGTTGAGTGCGAGGGTCAATATTAATGTGCAGAGCATCCAGCCATTCACTGGCATGCTCATTCATCGCTTTAAAATCAACAAATCCGAACCGGTTACGATACTCCCGCCCGACAAAAATATTCTCGGCAATACTGACAGATTCGGCCAGGTTCAATTCCTGGTAAATCACAGCCACCCCCAATGCCTGGGCAGCATACGGCGAGGGGATCTTCACTGCCTGTCCCTTGATGTAAATTTCACCTTCGTCCGCATGGTGTGCGCCGGCCAGGATCTTGATCAGGGTGGATTTTCCGGCGCCATTTTCCCCGACCAGGGCCATGACTTCACCGGGCCGCACCTCCAGGTCAACTCCGTCCAGCGCCTGTACACCTGGAAAGGACTTCCGGATCCCAAGCATCTGCAAAACAGGACTCTCTGGCATGAACGATTTTCCTCCTCTGGCATTCTGACGACAGGAGGGGATTTCTGCCGTCAGAATGCCATACTGGTTAGGCCAGCTTAAGATTAGTGGCTGGTCTTGAGGAACTCTTCGAGCGTGTCGGGAAAGACAACTTCCACGCCGGTGTCAATGTTGGTCGACTCAGGTTTCTCGCCCTTAGCCAGGCCAACCATGATCTCTAACGCT
>CAZAGA010000075.1:0-11962 GCA_964484335.1 uncultured Anaerolineaceae bacterium | reverse complement strand
TCATCAAGATAACCAAAACAAAGCCGATTAATAAAGACACTAAGGCGAGAAAGATGATGAATACATCCCGCAGTTGAGCAACAGAACCAGCCTCTGCGCGCATCAAAAGCACAAAGGAGCCAACTATGATGATTAGAACCAGCAGCGCGATCGTAAGGATGATAAAACCCGTCTTACGCTGACTGGCGTTTAATGTATCCTCTGCCGGAGCGGGTTCAAGGGACTGGGAGGCAACTTTGGAAACGGTATCTTCGTTCATAAACTTAATTATAACCTTTTTAATTTTTTCTAAACAGTTCTTTTATTGAGTGGCGAATATCTAACCGGGCCATTCCGACTTTTGAGAATCGACTTGCAAGGATTGAGTTTTTACGAATGATAGCGTATAATTCATTTTCGGTTGCGAATTTCGTAGGAAAATATAATGGACGATCTTGATCTAGCAATATTGTCGCTGTTACAACGTGACGGCCGGAGACCTTTTACTGAGATCGCCCAAACCTTGGGGGTCTCTGAAGGCACGGTACGAAATCGCGTCTACCGCCTATTGGATGAACAAATCATCCAAATCGTCGGCCAGGTAGATCCAGAGCACCTGGGTTTCGATGCACCGGCTATCATGGGAGTTTCTGTTCAACCTTCTGAGGTCGAGGCCGCAGCGGAAAAGATCGCAACATTTGGAGAAGTGAGCTATCTCCTGTTGGTTTCAGGCGAGTACGACCTGATCGTCGAGGTGATGTGCGAGGACCGGGAACACCTGAGCCAGTTCTTAAACCAGAAGCTAAGGTTCCTGGCGTCCAATCGGTGCATACATTCCTGATCTTGAAGACGATCAAAGCAGATTACGAAATCCGCCAGTCTCAGGACCAGTAGCCGGAATTAACAGTTTCGTAAACATTTGATCCAGGAATGGAAACCAGGCAATCCGGCTCCATCCCTGGATTATTCTTTGAGGAGGCATGGCTGCTTAACCGAGCGCCATTATCAATCGAATGATCGCTAACATTACTGACTACATCAATCCTAAATTGATCGTTGAGGTCGCATCAAGCCAGACCGGACAGCAAGTTGTCGCCAGTCAGCTGATCTCCAAAGACGAAGTGCTGGCAGTTTTTGGTGGCAGAATCGTCCACCAGTCTCAATTATCAAGATTATCCTTCGAACAGGTCCGGACAGCTCTCCAGGTTGAAGATCAATTTTATTTAGCGGCAATCGAAAGCCCCGGTCCAGCTTACGCTTTCACGCATTGCTGTAACCCCAACGCTGGTTTTCATGGTCAAATTACCCTGGTTGCGATAAGAGACATCAAACCGGGTGAGGTAGTTTGCTTTGATCGAGCCATGTTCCAATCGGGATTATCTGCATCAACCCCATGTACCTGCGGTTCAACCAATTGCCGGCAGAAGATCAGCAGCCAGGATTGGCTCAATGCCGAACTTTGGGAACGCTATAACAATTATTATTCCCCTTACCTCCAGCGAAACATTTATGAAATCCGCCAGGGAGAACAGCACCTGCGCGCCTCGAACCTGGAACCAATTGAAGCCGACGCTCCTCTTCGTACACATGCCTTATCAAAAAAATTAACTGCTGGGGAAAACTTGAATAAAGGACATCATGGGGTGTACGCCACTGAAGCGATTGAGCCAGGTGAGCTGCTCGCTCTATGGGGTGGCGTCATCGTATCTTTTGAAGAGCTATTGAAAATGGAGACCTTGAAGCAGGAACACGCTATCCAGGTTGAAGAGAATCTGCACCAGGCGCCATTCGGCGAACCCGAACCAGCCGACTATTTCAATCATAGCTGTAATCCCAATGCGGGTTTGTTTGGCCAGAATGCGCTGGTTGCGCTACGCCCGATTTCTGCAGGGGAAGAAGTTTGCCTCGATTACGCCATGAGCGACAGCACACCTTATGATGAATTTCAATGCGGTTGCGACGAGCCCAACTGCCGAAAAAAGATCAGAGCAACCGACTGGCAAATGCCAGAACTTTGGAAACGCTATGCGGGACATTTCTCTCCCTACCTCCAGACCCGGATCGAGCGTTTGAAATTCGGCACCGGGGACAACGAATAAATGGAAAAACAAATGAATCATTCGATATCTGTGGCAATGGAGGACGTTGTCAAACGTTTCACCGACCCAGGCAGTGAGGTCGTCGAAGCAGTCGACCACGTCAACCTGGAGATCAAGAATGGAGAATTTTTCTCCTTGCTCGGACCTTCGGGATGTGGGAAAACTACCTCCCTGAGGATGATTGCCGGTTTTGAGTGGCCTTCCAGCGGCTTGATTTATATCGGCGGGAAGGAAATGGGGCGGACCCCTCCGTTCCAACGACCCGTGAATACGGTCTTCCAGAATTATGCTCTGTTTCAACACATGAGCATTTTCGAAAACGTCGCTTTCGGATTGGAAATGGATCGAGTCCCAAAGCCGGATATCCAACGGCGAGTTTCCGATGCCCTGGCCATGGTCCAACTCAGCGGCCTGGGCAACCGTAAACCTCGCCAGCTTTCCGGCGGGCAGCAGCAGCGCGTCGCACTTGCCCGCGCCCTGGTTAAGCGTCCAACTGTTCTGCTACTGGATGAACCGCTTGGCGCGCTAGATCAGAAGCTGCGCAAGGATATGCAAATTGAGCTTAAAGCCCTCCAGGAACAGGTCGGGATTACATTTATTTACGTCACGCATGACCAGGAGGAAGCCTTGACTATGTCTGATCGGATTGCGGTTATGCATCGCGGAAAAGTGCTTCAGATTGGTACGCCAGTAGAGATTTATGAAAGACCGGCTAATCGATTCGTGGCAGATTTCATCGGCGAAACTAACTTCCTGACTGGCACCGTCCGAGAAGTCCGAAACCACCTGGCAATCGTACATCTAGCAGAACTGGATCAGGAATTTTCCGGGCTACGCCAGGCCGAACTGACCGTGGGTCAAAAGGTGGTGATTTCGGTCCGGCCAGAGAAAATCGACCTGGTAGAAGATTTCGAAGTTGCTGCCATCCAGGCTAAGCCACACATGAATACCCTTCCCGGGCAAGTTGTAAAATCCACCTACATCGGGTCGGACAGCCGGGTGGTCTTAGACCTGGGCAATAAAATCGAGATGCGCATCTGGTATCCCAACCTGCGGTCAACCTTGGATCCACATGAATACTACGTACCAGGCGAGCACCAGTGGGCAGTCATCGACGCAGAGAATGCTCTGGTTTTACCAGATCAAAATTAAGCGGTCAGCGCTCATGACAGAACAAATGCAAAATTCTTCCAACCGTCTGATTCACAGGCTGCGCGGCAGCACGCAGGCGAAAGGTTTGTTGCTGATCTCCCCGACGATGCTCTATCTGCTCGTCTTATTAATCATTCCCCTGCTCCTGGTATTGACGCTCAGTTTCCTGTCGCGCGGCGTTTATGGCCAGGTGGTCTTGCGCTTCAATACAGAAAATTATTCTCGATTGTTGGACCCGCTCTATCTCAGGATTCTATTGAACTCGCTCTGGATTGCTTTGCTGACCACAGGAGGTACGATCCTGATCGGCTATCCATTGGCTTATTACATATCCAAGGCTCCACGTCGCCGGCGGTCTTTCCTGATTTTCTTAATCCTGGTGCCTTTCTGGACGAACTTCATTATCCGGATCTATGCCTGGATCATGATCTTACGCAGTGAAGGCCTGTTAAACAACTTATTAATCCAACTCGGGCTAATCCAAACACCACTGGAAATTTTATACACTCCCGTCGCGGTGCTGATCGGTATGATCTATGAATTTTTACCATTCATGATCCTGCCTTTATATGCCAGCCTGGAAAAAATCGAGCCTTCCCAATTTGAGGCAGCGGCTGACCTGGGCGCCAGGCCGAGGAATGTATTTTTACACGTTACCTTACCGCTCAGCCTACCAGGGATCGTCGCCGGTACCTTGCTCGTGTTCATCCCAGCGATGGGAATGTTCGTCGTGCCGGACCTGATGGGCGGCGCAAAAACGATGCTGGTAGGAAATCTGATAAAGAACCAGTTTTTGACCGCGCGGGATTGGCCGTTTGGCGCTGCCGCTTCAATGGTCCTGATGCTCCTGACCCTGGCTTTCACCTTACTCTACACCCGGCGGACTGGTTTCGGCGAGGAGTTGCTGGCATGAGCGAAAAAAAGCCCTCCCGACTACTTCGCTTGTATGCCGGACTGGTATTCGGATATCTCTATTTGCCGATCCTAATCCTGATTTTGTTTTCTTTTAACTCTCAGAAGATCAATGTTCACTGGGAAGGTTTTACGCTCCAATGGTACGCAGCGCTGTTCCGGGATCGTGAAGTGATCCTGGCCACTCGCAATACCTTGGTGATCGCTTTTATATCGATGCTGGCCTCGACCGTGATTGGAACCCTGGCAGCGCTAGCACTGCACCGGTACCGTTTTTTCGGCTACCGCCTGGCTGAATCGACCCTTTATATCCCAGTCATCATTCCCGAAGTAGTGATGGGAATTGCGTTGCTAGTCTTCTTTTCCCAGTTGCGTGTCCCCCTTGGCCTGGGCACAATTATGTTATCCCACATCGGTTTCAACATCCCCTTTGTAGCCCTGGTGGTACGCGCCAGGTTACACGGTTTTGATAAGTCCATCGAAGAAGCAGCCAAAGACCTCGGAGCAGATGAAATCACTACTTTTTGGCGAGTAACTTTGCCCACCATCCTACCGGGTGTGTTAGCCGGGGCACTACTTGCTTTCACGCTTTCACTGGACGATTACATCATCACCTTTTTCACATCCGGCCCAGGATCGACCACCTTGCCGCTGCGGATCTATTCTATGGTACGGCATGCTGTGACCCCCGAAATCAATGCACTTTCCACCTTGTGGGTATTGACTGTTTTCATTTTACTTTTGGCTGGTCAATATTACCAACACAAATCCAACCAATGAGGCAGATTACAATGAAGATAATCCGAACCATCAGTTTGATGATTGCCCTGAGTTTACTCCTGGCTGCCTGTAGAGGCAGATCCGAGACTACCAAGGCGCTTAACCTGTACGCCTGGTCGGAATATGTACCCCAGGCTTTATTGGATACATTCACCGAACAGACCGGGATCCAGATCAATTATGATACCTACTCGTCTAACGAAGAGTTGTTGGCAAAGCTGCAAGCGGGAGGTTCAGGATATGACCTGATTATCCCCAGCGATTACACAATTTCCATCCTAAACCAACAAAGCTTGCTCGAAAAGATCGACTATGCGCAAATCCCGAATTTTAAAAATATCGACCCACAATTTACAAACCTCGAATTCGATCCAGATAACCAGTTCTCCGTTCCTTACCAATGGGGCACGGCCTGCCTGGTCGTTAATACCGAAAAGGTAACCCGCCCAATTACCAGCTGGGCTGACTTGTGGAGCCCGGAATTTGCAGAAAAAATCGTCCTACCGGACGATAGCCGGGAAGTGATCGGTATGGTGCTAATGAGCTTAGGCTATGATCGCAATTCAACGGATCCAGCCCAGCTCGAGCAAGCCAAGCAAAAATTTTTAGACCTTTTACCGAATGTACGCCTGTTCGACAGTGACAGTCCAAAAACTGCCCTGGCAACTGGGGAAGTCTGGCTGGGGCTGACTTGGAACGGCGAGGCTTCAATCGCGCACCAGGAAAACCCAGCAATGGCTTACATATTTCCTGAGGAGGGCTGTGGGATCTGGTTCGATAACCTGGCAATTCCGAAAAACGCACCCAACCTGACCGCGGCTCACCAGTTCATCAACTTCATTCTCGAACCGGAAAACAGTATTCTAATTACCAAAGAATTTCCTTACTCGAATCCAAATCTTGCGGCATTGGAACTTTTGAAGACCGATGATCCAGCACTATATAAGGCTTACATGGAATACCCAGCTACCAATCCATCCGCAGATCAGCTAGCGCGCACCTATATCATCAAGGATGTCGGTGAAGCAACCGCCTTATGGGATCGAGTCTGGACCGAAGTAAAAGGCGGGGAGTAAGGCTAATTCATCTTCGGTAATAAATCCATCCGCCGCGCCTGTAGCGCCAATTTTATAAGAGGCGAAGACCTGGGCGTGGTGGATCGATTCTGCTGGGTCGCCAGTTTTTAAGAAAAAATGCAGAAAAGACGAAAATAAGGCATCCCCGGCTCCAATTGAATTAACCACCGGCCGGGTAGCCACGGCAGGGAAGCGACGCGGGGATTTTTCATCCCGGACAGCCAGGATCGCGCCCTGTCCACCCAACCCGATAACTACGATCCCTGCCCCGTAACGCTCTAATACTTGCCGGGCAAACTCTTCCGGTTCTACTGGCAGGCGTTCATGGCTCAGGAATAAAATATCGGCTGCAGCCATGAAATCGCGGTTGTATTCATCCTCCAGGCTGGCGACAGCATGGACATCGCTTGCCAGGAGGATACCTGCCTGACGGACCTGGGGTAGAAATGGCCGCGAATAATTTATATTGCACAGGATTGCCAGGTCCTTACCCTGTAGGGCCTGGTGAAACGCTTCTTCGGGGAAGGATTGTTCCTGGATATCTTTAAGGTCAACGTGGATTTGCCGGCGACCCGAGGCATCATAAAGGATTACTGATTGAGCCGTGTGCTCGAGGCGACTAAGAATGCCACTGGTCGATATGCCTGCTTGCTCGAGAGCCAGCCTGGACAACTTACCTGGCAAGTCTTCACCAACCAGAGATATCAAGCTTACTGAATCACCCAGGACGGTCAAGGCCTTAGCAATATTAAACCCCACTCCAGAGATCGTACTGCGCACCCCGAAGAACGGATAGCGCACCGGGTCATAATTAAGGGGAAAACCATCCACCCGCAAGGTGGTTTCCAGGTTGACCAGGCCAGAAACCAGGATTTTCCTCATTTCAACTGGCCAGGCTCTCTAGTTGACTGACCACCCGCTCCAACTCATCCGACATGGGGGATGGATCGCTCCTGGAGAAGAAATCAGCCAGGGCGCGGTAATACCACAGGCTACCGGTTTTTCCTCCATTGAAGCGATCCCAGACCACTGGGCCATAACGTTGGACATCGAATAACAAGCTTCGAGCGTTATGCAGCTTATCGGCCAAGGAAACCAGGCGGGTGTCGGGGCGACTGGTGGTCAAATGAGCCAGGTATTCCTCTTTTCGGGCTCGCCAGGGCGGCTTGGGCAGTGCGTAGGAATCCGTACAACCATCTACTATTTCCGCCACGCGCTCTCCAAACTGGTCACGGATCAGGGCTAATGTAGGTAAGCCGCCGCTATCCTCGACTGCGTCGTGAAGCAACCCAGCGATCGCCTGATCTTCATCTCCGCCATTTTCCATCACCAACGCGGCGACTGAGATCAGGTGAGAAATATAGGGGATGTCCGTGCCTTTCCGAGTCTGGCCGGCATGCAACGAAAGCGCCAGCTCAAAAGCCCGTTGAAACCGGTCGGTAAGTATCATCGGATAATCTCAAAATCGCTTTGAATCTCAACTTTCGGGCGCAAGGAACTGATCACTGAGCAGTATTTATCCTCAGCAAGCTGGATAGCTTTTTCCACTTTCCTGGGATCTACAGCCCCAAAAATTTTATAGTGGTTATGGATGGAAGTGAATGAATAGGGTGGCTCTGCCATTTGATCGCCAGAGGTCTCGACGCGCAGGTCTTCCAGCGGTTCCCGTTGTTTAGCCAGGATCTCCACCACATCATACACTGCGCATGAAGCAACCGCCAGGAGGAGTAAATCGGACGGTTTCATTCCATCCCAAGGATGGTTTTCGGCTGCCGTTCGTCCAATGACGATCGAATGACCATTCGAATCGGTGCCCACAAAGACTTTTTCTTCAACCCAACGCAAGCTGATCTTTCCCATTCAGACCTCCTTCTGAAAATCAACGATTAGCGGCAAGTGATCTGAGCCAACTGCCGCGCCGATTCGCCGCCCGGCAACCTTCCACCCAGGCGAGGCAAGACAATGATCAATTGGCACGCGAAGCCAGGGACGATCCACAGGCCAGGTAGGCTGGTAGCCAAATCCTTGGCTGCTATCGACCAGGCCAGCGCGGTGCGCCATACGGCGGAATGCTCTCGACCAGGGGACTGTATTGAAATCTCCGCATAACACCACAGCTTCGCCATTCTGCTGCCTGGCCATCTCTGCCAGCCGTTCCAGTTGTAAATCCCGCCAACGCAAGTCGGGTGTTGATTTCGGCGGCGGCGGATGGGTAACGATTAGCGTGACATTTCCTTCGGGCAAGTCAACCTGGGCAAATATGGTCGGGACACCTTTACCGGTTAATTCTACAGTCGCCGGGTCGCGGAGCGGGTACCGGCTAAGTAAAGCCAAGCCATAATTATCTTCCCGAGGAATGGAATGCCAATAAGGGTAGCCACCTTGCAAGGCCGCCAGGCCTTCTAACCAGGCCTGGTTGGGTTCCACCAGGGCAATGATATCCGGCTTTTCCCAGCCTATCAAGTCGACAACTTTCTGGAAAGACTGGTTCTTCCGCAAAACATTCATGGACAGCAGGCGAAGGCAATTTTCAGCAGGGATTAGAGAACGACGCTTATTCCTTCTGATCTTGAACAAAGGAAACAGAGTCCACAAGTTCAACCCAGCAAAGAACCAGGCCAGGAGCATTACCGCTAAGCCGATCCTAGACCCAGCCCAGGCCGTTCCACCTGCAACCAGGCCACCGAGAATGAGAACCAGGAGGTATTGACCCCGAAATGCATCACATATATCCAGGTAGTGATGGTAACGTGCTCCAAATCCGGCCAGGGTTAACAAACCCACCCCGGCAATCGCCGCCAGGGCGAGCAATCCGGTACAATCCCAGGCAGTGAGGCCAGACAGGATAACCATCTAGTATGCTATTAATCGATTGCCGCGGCAATCAAAATTCGCTCGATCTGCTCACCGACCCGCAGGTATTCCGGATCTTCCGAACGATTAAGCTGGATTTGATTGGCAATCCGGTGCAGCAGCGCAGGATTAACCTCAGCCAGCTCCTCGGTGATTTTCTGCCACATTCGACGTAAATCCGCATTGGGATGGGTGGCAGCATAGATCGCGATCTGAGCTGGAGAAGACATGCTCTGGTTCCAGGCACTGACATTGAGCTCCAATTCTCGAGCTGCATTTGCCCAATAATAAGACAGCATTGGGTTGATCAAGCCACGCATCCGGCTCCAAAGCGGATCATCTTCCTTAACCAGAGCAAAAAAAGCCAAGTAATAAGGCCGAGCCTGGGCATAATCCCGATTGACTTGCGAGAGCTTTCCGGCGACTGCTGAGGCATAAGAAGCCATAAACCATCGCAGATCATCCAGGGTTGCGCCGGCTTCGCCTTTTTCAACCGCCTCCCACTGCAAGCGGCAGGCCAATAAATAGGTTTGCCCAGAAGCAGCAAAATCTTGCGAGCGTTGCACCATGGCTTTCTTCGCGAGCGTATGCGCCATCTCGGAGCTGATCTGAATATTCTCGGGTATCTTGGTTTCTTCAATGTCTCGAATCAAGATCTGGAGAGCTGAATCACCCTGGAAGGGAATTGCTCCTTGCCCGGAGAGGATATATTTCTTACCTTTTCGAGCAATCAGACCGCGTGTTTTGAGATCATCGAGTAGAAATTGGACATAATCCACCTGGCTTCGATCATTAAGCAGGCTGCAGGCAAGCTCTGGATAATCGAGATCCAGGCCAGCCTTAATCACCGCATAAAGAAAATCAGTTTCTGCCCGAGCGACAAATTCAGCTTCGCTTTCAATCCCTGAGGTCAACCAGACCGGAGTGAACAAAGAAACCGGTTGGCTGTGGTAATCAAAGGCGCGCTGGCGAAAAGCCATTTGTAAAACATCGCGCAGCATGGTTTTACTTCGGGCAAAACCTTGCATTTCATAGCGGTCGCGCAGCATTTCGAGCAACTCATCGGTGGTATTCTCGCCGGGATGCTCCACCAATTCCCGGTAAATATCACGCAGCACATCCCGACGGGTAGAAAAATCAGTTGTATTCATCTTCATCCGGGAGAAGATCTGGCGGTACTGCTGTTCAGCTCCGATTCGAGTTGGCGGGGCAGCTTCTACCTTGACCTGTTCGTGTTCAACCGGAAGCAGGTTCAATTCTTCACCCACGTTGGTATCCAAAGGGGCAGCAAAGAGTTGCAGGTCGCGCAGGTAGAGTTTCACCAGGTCGCGGTTATCTTCAAGCCAGGTTTTAAACTGGGTATAGCCAAAATTGGCCTCATTAAAAGTTGGATCCATCATCAACATCGTTTGTTTCAAACGAGTGGCCAGGATTGGCAGCTCCCCACGCTGTCCATGGGCTTGAAGCGCTTTAACCAGCAAGCTGCGCGCTTCATCCCGTTCTGGCCCAGAAGTATCAGTAATCACGGCAGGTTCACCCAGCGCTGCCTCTAAATAGATGAATTCATCGCAAGAACGGACCAGTAGATCGGGTGAGATGCTGCGGGGACCTACGCCAATTGTATAACGCCCATATTCGCGCAACTTACTGACCAGCGGGCCGAAGTCGCTATCTCCGGAAACGATGACAAAAGTCGAGATTTGTGATCGGGTCAAAGCAGTTTCAAATGCGTCGATCGCCATGCGAATATCGGCGCGATTCTTTCCCTGGCGCACGCTGTAGATCTGGATCAGGTCGATCGAATTCTTCATCAATTCTTCACGATAACGCGAAAAACGCGACCAGTCAGCATAAGCTCGTTTGACGACCACCGGTCCACGGGTTTGCAAATACTCAAGTAAAGAAGTGATTTCAAAATCGAAGAATTCCCGCTCCGCCCATAAAGCTACATTTTCAAAATCGACAAAAACTGCCAACTGATCAGACATGGTGTTTTCCTTGACTAACATATTTAGAGTTTCCAAAGTTGGAGTGCTTCAGCCAGGACAGATTGCCAGGATTTGCCTTCTGGCCTTGGCGGCGGGCCTAGCGGGTCGATTATCGGTTCGCTGAGTAAGGCTGCCATGCTAGCCAGGGCGCTGGCTGAGACCGAAGCGCTATCGTAGCCGCCTTCCATCACCAAAGCGATGCGCGCGTGACAATTCAAGTCTGCCCAATCGACCAGGCTCTTCACCAGACCGCCGATCCCGGCGGCAGACAGCATGAGATGGCCTAAAGGATCGCGCCAATGGGGATCAAAACCCAGACTGACCAGGATCATCTCTGGCTGAAAACGATCCAAGACTGGAAGGATGATCCGATCCATCGCGGCCCGAAAACCTGCATCGCCGGTGGCGGGCGGAAATGGCAGGTTGAGATTGTATCCAAAGCCAGGCCCTTCGCCGCGTTCTTGCAAAGCACCAGTGCCTGGGTAAAGCGGGTTCTGGTGGGTAGAGATAAAAAATACATCGTCACGCTCCCAGAATATATCCTGGGTGCCATTGCCATGGTGCAGATCAAGGTCTACGATGGCGACCTTGCCTGCGTTGGGAATACCATTTAATTGGCCTGAAAGCAGGTATTCTGCAGCAATGGCAATATTATTTAGCAAGCAAAAACCCATCCCTTGCTCGCGTTCAGCATGGTGACCCGGTGGACGGCTCAAGGCAAACCCCCTCAAACGCTGGTCTGTAGCACCTGCCTGCCAGACAGCCTCCGCCACCGCCGCGGTTCCGCCAGCAGCATTTAATGCCAGTTGCCAGGTCGCCTGGGTCGTGTAAGTGTCCTCATCCAGACGTTGGGCAGATTGGCAAGCTTTCTGGAGCAATTTAAGATAGCGCGGAGAATGGACCGTGCCTAAGAATTGCTCGGTCAAGTTTAACGGCTCTAATTTATGAAACGGTTCCCACCAACCAGATAATTCCATCGCCCGGCGAACCACCTCGATCCGCTCGGGGCGTTCGGGATGGCCGGGTTCAAAATGCGCCTGGTGTCCCTTCGGGTAAAACAGAACCAGGTTTTCCATTTTTTACCTTTCATTTGATTTTATTTTAGAAATTTTAACATTATTCC
>CAZAGA010000074.1:0-12080 GCA_964484335.1 uncultured Anaerolineaceae bacterium | reverse complement strand
ATAGTTTTAGCACACATCGAGCAGGAGCAGGAAGTCAACATGAAAACCGCATTGAAAGAATACACGATTGCCGAAATCCTGGAGCAGCAAGCCAGCGGAGCGTTGACCTGCCGGGCGCTGACCGAAGCCTACCTGGAGCGGATTGCCGCAATGGACCAGGCTGGGCCTCGCCTGAATAGCATCATTGAAATCAACCCCCAGGCACTCGAGATCGCCGAACAGCTCGACGCCGAGCGAGCAGCCGGGCAGACCAGCGGCCCTTTACACGGCGTTCCGCTGGTGCTCAAAGACAACATCGACACCGCTGACCAGCTCTGCACCACCGCCGGATCGCTGGCGCTGGACGGCTGGCATGCCCGCCAGGATGCCGGACTGGTAAGCCGTCTGCGCGCTGCCGGAGCGCTGATCCTGGCCAAGGCCAACCTGAGCGAGTGGGCCAACTTTCGCTCGAAGCGCTCAGTCAGCGGCTGGAGCTCACGCGGCGGGCAGACCCGCAACCCCTACGCCCTGGATCGTAGCCCATGCGGCTCGAGCTCGGGCTCCGCCGTGGCAGTCGCCGCCAACCTGTGCGCGGCGGCAATTGGCACCGAAACCGACGGCTCGATCGTTTGCCCCTCCCAGACCAATGGCATCGCCGGGCTGAAGCCGACCCTGGGCCTGATCAGCCGTGCGGGGATCATCCCGATCGCCCACAGCCAGGACACCGCCGGACCGATGGCGCGCAGCGTGGCCGACCTGGCGGTATTACTCGGCGTCCTGGCCGGGCCGGACGAGCGCGACCCGGCCAGCCTGCTCAGCGCCGGTCATACCTATTCTGACTACACGCAATTTCTCGACCCGCAGGGACTGGAAAATGCCCGCCTCGGCGTGGCGCGCAATTACTTCGGACTCCATCCCGAAGTCGACGCCCTGGCCGAAGCCGCCATCCAGCAGATGCGCACC
This sequence comes from uncultured Anaerolineaceae bacterium, assembly GCA_964484335.1. Lineage (GTDB taxonomy): Bacteria > Chloroflexota > Anaerolineae > Anaerolineales > UBA4823 > CAZAGA01. The sequence continues at coordinate 11,138 of CAZAGA010000074.1, read as the reverse complement.
CTGGGCGCCGAGATCGTCGACCCGGCCCCGGTCGAGACCGAGGGCCGCTGGAGCGCCGCTGAGCTGCAGGTCCTGCTGTACGAGTTCAAAGCCGACCTGAACGCCTACCTGCGCAACCTGCTGCCCGAAGCGCCGGTCCACTCGATGCAGGAGGTAATCGATTTCAACCTGGCTCACCCCGAGCAGACCATGCCCTTCTTTGGCCAGGAGCGCATGCTCCAGGCAATCCGCAAAGGGCCGCTGAGTAGCCCGCGCTACCTGCAGGCCCTGGCGCGCGGCCAACGCCTGGCGCGCGCCGATGGAATCGACGCCGCCCTGTTCAAGCACAACCTGGACGCCCTGGTCGCCCCGACCGGCGGCCCGGCCTGGCTGGTTGATCCAATCAGTGGCGATACCCCGGCCTTCCCGGGCACCTCCTCCGCCCCGGCTGTCGCCGGCTATCCGCATCTCACCGTGCCGATGGGCTATGTGCGCGGCCTGCCGGTCGGGTTGTCTTTTATCTGCAGCGCCTGGCAAGAGCCGCGCCTGCTGCGCCTGGCATACGCCTACGAGCAAGCCAGCCAGGCCCGCCGGCCGCCAGCCTTCCCGCCCAGCATCGTTATTTAATTATAGACACCGCTCATAACAATAGTAAAATATTCTCCATGAAATCATCCCAAAACCTGACCCGCTTTGCCTGGCTATCCATCGCCGCGGCCGTGCTGACCATCGGCTTGAAGCTCGGCGCTTTTTTCCTGACCAACTCGGTCGGCTTGCTGTCCGATGCGCTCGAGTCGCTGGTCAACCTGGCTACCGCCATCGCCGCCTTGTTTGCCTTGCGCATCGCCGCCCGCCCGGCGGATGAAGAATTCAGCCATGGCTATTCCAAGGTGGAATATTTCTCCAGTGGCTTCGAAGGCGGGATGATTCTATTGGCGGCTGCCTCGATTGCCGCCACCGCCATCCCGCGCCTGATCCAACCCCGGCCACTGGAACAGGTCGGGCTGGGCCTGGGGGTCTCGGTGCTAGCCTCGCTAATCAACTTCGGCGTGGCGCGCCTGCTAGCCCAAGCTGGCAAGCGCTACGGCTCGATCACCCTGACCGCCGACTCGCGCCACCTGATGACCGATGTGCTGACCACGGTTGGTGTGCTGGCCGGGGTCGGCCTGGTCGCCCTGACTGGTTGGCAGCGGCTCGACCCAATCATCGCCCTGCTGGTGGCCGCAAATATCCTGTTCACTGGTTTTGGCCTGCTGCGCCAGTCGACCCTTGGACTGATGGACGCCTCCCTGCCAGAATCCGATCTGAAGCGCATCCAGGAGTCGCTGCAAGCTTACAGCCAGGAGGGCGTCCAGTTCCATGCCCTGCGCACGCGCTCTGCTGCGGCGCGCGGCTTCGTCTCGATGCATGTCCTGGTGCCGGGAGAGTGGACCGTCCAACGCGCCCATCACCTGGCCGAGCAGATCGAAGCCGACCTGCGCAGCAAAGATCCAAACCTGGCTGTCTTCACCCATGTCGAACCCCAGGAAGACCCGCGCTCCTGGACCGACACCACCCTGCCGTCGGGCTAAGCCATGCAGTCGCCGGCCAACCCCAACCAGCTCTTCAGCGCCCTGTACAATGGCCCGGCCGCCCGGCGCTACCTGCGCACAGCCCTGCTGATCCTGGCCGGTACGCTGCTCCTGCTCGGGGCGGCCTTCGTTCAGTTTGCCTTCGGATTCTTATTGATCCTCCTGATCCTGGCCGGGTTTTGGAAGCCGGCCAACCGCCTGTACACTCGCCTGGCCGGCCTGGAAAGCAATCCGGTCTTCCAGGCGCTGCCAGCGCCGGGTTGGTTCCTGGCGCTGTTGGCCGGCCAGTGCGCTTTGCTGGCCGGGCTGTTCTTATTCTCGGGGATCTGGCTGCTGCTCGAGCGCGGCTTCAGCGGCCAGCACCTGATCCTGGGTTGGCTTTTCCGTTAGGAGGGAGCCGATGCAACTCAAACGCTCGACCCTGTCGCTCATTCTCGGCCTGGTGCTGATCGGCATTGGGACGCTCTACCTGGCTGGACGCTGGAGCGGGCTGCTCCCGCTCGGGCTGCTCTGGCCGGTAATCCTGTTAATTAGCGGGCTGGCCTGCTGGGTCATCTTCGCCGCCGGTGGTTCCAACGCCGGACCGCTGGCGATCGCCGCCAGCCTGCTCACGGTTATCGGGCTAGTTCAACTCTACGAGCAGCTCACTGGAGACGGCAGCACCTGGAGCTATAGCTGGGCGTTGGTGATCGCCGCGTTGGGCGTCGGACTGGCCCTGAACGGCGCGCGCAAACAACGGCCGGCGCTGAGCCAGATCGGGCACGCCTTATTACGGCAGGGAATTTTTCTGTTCATCCTGTTTGGGTTGCTCTCCAGCCTGCTGTGGAACGACCCGCAAAGCGGCTATGGATTGTTCGGCCTGCTGGCGACCCTCTATGGCCTGTACCTGCTGATACGGCGCTCGGTCCTGCTCTTGAACCGCAAAGCCAGCTGGCCAGAGCGCGACTTGTTCTGGCCGGTGATCTTGATCGGCGCCGGGTTGCTCTTTATACTCTCCGACCTGGGCGGGCTGCCGCTGAATGAATTCAGCGGATTACAGGAATGGTGGCCGCTGGGATTGATCTTAATTGGTTTTGACTGGTTGCTCGGTCGCCGCCTGCCATTGCTTGGGGCGTTGCTAGCCAGCTTGATTGCCGCCGGCAGCCTGATCTTGATGTTCGACCCGGCCTGGCTGGGCTTGTTCTAAGTCAAAAGAAAAAAAGAATGGGAGAGCGAGAAAATCTCGCTCTCCCATTCTTTTTTCTAGTAAGGGAGGATAATCGCTAGGCGAGCGGAACAACGTTGGCCGCCTGCAGGCCCTTGGGGCCTTTCTCGACGGTGAATTCAACTTTTTGCCCTTCAGTCAGGTTGCGGTAGCCTTCGGACTGGATCGCCGAATAGTGGACGAAGACATCATCGCCGCCTTCGCGAGCAATAAAGCCATAGCCCTTGCTGCCATTGAACCATTTCACGGTGCCGGTAATACGTTCGGACATTTCTTTCTAACTCCTTGTTTGAACTAACTTGTTTCTTTGACGCCGCCGGGTAGCAGTAAGGCGCAAAAAATGACCCAGGTCTTACGCCGTGGGCCATCGTCTACGTACACTTATCAACGAACCTAGCTGGCATCTTACTGTGATCGAAATCATACCATGCTAATCGGATATTGTCAATGCACGAGCGAAAACAAAAACCGTTACGAATTCTTTTCCCGGATTAATTAAATGTGATATAACTGTTCCATGCCGGAAAATCGACCCCCCCGGCCTGGAGGATCAGCATGAATCGCCGAAAAATGTTCCTATTAATTATGCTCTCGGTGGTAATTTTGTTGACAGTAAGCTTCGTCGCACTCAAGCCCAGCCTGGCAGATAATTCCCCAGCTTGCGCACCGGCCAATCCATACCCCTATCCTCGTCCGACGGGTGGACTGCAGTCTTATCCCCCACCTACGGAGGATAACTGCAGCTTTATGCCGGTGATTTACAAAAACCAATAACGGAGGACAACCGATCATGAGCCCTTCAGCCTTGCTACAAAAAATCGACAGTATTCGGGTCCCGGTGCCGGATCTGGAGAGCGGCCTGGCGTTTTATCGCGACCAATTGGGTCACGTGCTGATCTGGCGGCTGCCAAATGGCGCCGGGTTGCGCATGCCGGGTGGAAACGTCGAGCTGGTATTAGTGCCGCAGGGTAAAGAACTGCAGGTCAATTTCCAGGTCGCTTCAGCCGATGCCGCCGCAGAGCGCTTCGTTGAAGCCGGCGGGCAGATCGTGCTCGCCCCGTTCACCACCCTCAACGGAAGTGCGGTGGTCGTCCAGGATCCCTTTGGCAATATATACGCCCTGCGCGACGACCACCTGGGCGAGCTGGTGACGGACGAAAACGGCCTGGTGCTTGGCACCGAAGCCGGCGAAAACAGCGGCGCCTGAGCCTGCCATGGACCGGCCTGACGAGCCCCGCACCAGCGACCTCTACGAACAACTACCTGCCTACCCGCTCCCCCCGGTCATCCCGCTGCCGGACCTGCGCCAGAAGCGCCTGTGGGAACGGATCGGGCTGCGCGACAACCCGCTTAGCCGGGCGATCGTCCAGGCTGGCGTCTCGTCCAGCGGCTTGCGCCGTTGGGCGACAACGCTCGAGCCAGAGCGTCTGGCCGACCTGCTGCGCCAGTACAACCTGCGCCTGCCCGGATTATTCGCCCCGACCCTCTCGGCGACTGGCGCCCTGGCAGACGACCCGCGCTCACTCAGCGCCTACCAGCGTGCCGCCAGCCTGGTGTTTGGCGCATACAACCTGCGCCAGGCGCTCTACAGCGGCGAGCTGGAGCCCGACCGCTTGCGCGGCGAAGCGCTCGAGATGGGCCAATATCCCAACCTGTTCTCCACCTGCCTGCTGGTCCAAGGGCGCATGCCGCGCCTGTTCAAAAGCGTCTTCGAGCCGCAGATAACCGTCCTGATCGGTGGGCGTTTCTACACCCTCCACCTGGGCGATCCTCCCGCGGAAAGCTGGGTGGAAGCTCTGGGCGCCGCCCTGCAAGACCTGGCCCGGGCCAACCCGCCCCTGCCGCCCGAGGCCCACCCGCTCGGCGTGCTAACCGCTGCAGCCCACCCGACCCAAATTCGCGCCTTTAACCTGCTGGCCGCCAACCCGCAAAACGCCGCCAGCCTGCGCCGGATGCGCCGCTCCTTCCTGACTCTGTGTCTCGACCTGGAGAGCGCCCCGGCGACCCCCGCCGAGGCCGCCCGCCTGGCCCACAGCGCCAATTCCGCCAACCGCTGGTTCCACAGCAGCTTGCAGCTGGTCGTCTTCGGCAACGCCGCCGCGGCCGCCATCTTGAGCTTCACCGCCTACCTGGACGGCAACACCATGATGCGCGGCATGGCTGAAATCCAGCAGCGCGCCGCCGCTTACCCCTTTCCGGCCAAAAACGAGGCCCAAAGAAGCGACTTCCTGGTTAAAGAGCTGGAATGGGAGCTCGACGAGCGGGCGCTACCGGCGCGCTTATACCAACGCGCCCTCCGAGAAAGCCAGGCCTGCCTGGACAGCCAGGAGTGCAGCTTTGAGTTGGAAGGCTACGGCCGGGAATTCTTTGAGCGCTTGAAGCTCAACCCGGTGCCGGCCTTCGTGACTGCCCTGCAAAGCGCCCTGAACCAGCTCGCCGGCCGCCCGCTGGCAATCTACCAGTTCGCCAGCCTGAGCCGCTACCGCTGCATGGACGTCAACCCGGTCAAAATCTCCACCCCGGCCTTGCAGGAGTTAGCCCAGGTCTTGAATGGCTCGCGACCTGGCCGGGCCAGCGAGTTAATTGGGCGGGCGATCGAGTCGCAGCTCAGCGAGCTGCACGCCGCCCGCCAGAGCTTGCCGCTGGAAATGCTCCTGGCGCTGTTTGCCCGCACCCGCCAGGGCGCTGCCCGCCTGCGCGCCCTCCTCAGCCTGATCGTCTGCGGTCTGCTCTTGTTGCTGCTTGGCCAGCTGCGCCTGGACCAACGCCGCGAGGTCCTGATCTCGCATCCCGAGATCTATCCCCAGGTGCCGGTGATCGGCCGCCCAGGAGTGCGCCTGCCCTACCTTAAAGCCTTCGGCTTACATTACCAGATTTGGCCCGAGCGCAGCGTGCTGACCTTCATGCCCGGCCTGCGCTGGCCGCACGCCAACCAGGCAGTGGTCGCCGCGCTCAAGCAAGCGCTCGACAAACTCCCTGCCGACGGGAAGTGAGTATGCGCTACGGTTTTGTCCTGCCTTACGGCGACGCCCGCACCGCCGCCGAGTACGCCTCCCAGGCCGAGCAGGCCGGTTGGGACGGATTCTTTGTCTGGGAGCCGGTTTGGGGGATCGACGCCTGGGTCAGCCTGGCAGCCGCGGCGATGCGCACCGCGCACATCCGCCTGGGCAGCCTGCTCAGCCCGCTCTCACGCATGCGCCCCTGGAAACTGGCCTCCGAAACCGCTACCCTGGACAATCTATCGAACGGGCGGGTGATCCTATCCGTCGGCCTGGGGGCAGTGAACACCGGATTTGATGCCTTTGGAGAAGAGACCGATCGCCAGCGCCGGGCCGAGCTGCTTGACGAGGGGCTGGAGATCCTGACCGGACTGTGGAAAGGACCGCTGGAATATACCGGCAAGCATTATCGCCTGAAGCCATCCCATTTTTACCCCCCGCCGCCGCCCGTCCAGCAGCCGCGCATCCCAATCTGGGTAGTTGGCGCCTGGCCGTTCGAGAAGTCGCTCGCCCGGGCCGCCCGCTACGATGGGCTGCTGCCGATGGCGCTCGATCGAGATAGCCGGAAAATGCTGCCGATGACCCCCGCGCTGCTGCGCCAGGCTGCCGAGGCAGCACTGGCCTTACGAAAAGACCCCGGAGCCTACGACGTGATCTGGGAAGGGCGCACCCCCGGGGATGACCCGGCCCAGGCGGCCGAAATCATCCGCCCGTGGGAAGAGGCCGGTGCCACCTGGTGGATCGAAGCGCTGTGGGACGCCAACGACCCGGCCCAGGTGCTCGAGCGCATCCAGCAAGGCCCGCCGAAATAATTCTCAGAGAAATTTAGAGCGGGTGAAACCCGCTCTAAATTTCTCTAAGAATTTCACTTCGTTTCGCCGCGTACTCTTCATCGCTGATCAATCCGGAAGCATGGACTTCCTTCAAGGTCTCCAGGCGCTGGATGATCGATTGCGCCGCAGCCGGGGCTGGAGCTGCAGCCGAAGCTGAAGCCGAAGTTGGTTCAGCCTCTAGCGGACGGCGCAAGATGGCGACCACCCCGTGCTCATCCAACTGGTCTGGGGTCCAACCTCTCGCCAACAAGAAGCTGACCACGGCCTCGCGAGCGGCCCGCTCCTTGCGCTCGTCCTCTTTCTCCTTTTGCGGATCGCCGCTGTAGAGACGCGGAAATTCCTCGGATCGAAACAGAATTTCCTTGCCTTGCGGTGTGATCTTCTGGGCTTCCCAGGAATAATGGATTTTCTTAAAGAACCCGCCGCGCCTTTCTTCGCACAGCTCGATTTGGCAATATTCAAATGTAGGCATGAGACCCTCGGATGGATGGTTTTTCGCCCGCAGGCGCAAGCTCTATTGTACCCGCTTTCGTCAGGAAGCGTAGCTCTGCCCGGCACCCACTTCGCCTCGCGCCAAGAAATCGGCCTATTGACAATCTCTCGCTTTAATTCTATAACTAAATCAGAGCGGAGCAGTCCGGAACCTTTCTCCTGCCGATTCCGTCTATCTTAGGAAGAGATTCCGCTTGCCGAAGGAGGAGAGATGAAGAAAATATTCGTTAGCCTGGCCCTGATCGTGTTGGTCGTTTTAATCGCCGGCTGCGGCGCGGCAGCTACCGAAGAGCCCCAGGCCGACTACGCTGCCGAAGCGCCGATGGAAGCCGCCCCAGCCGAAGTGCCAATGGCCGCCGAGATGGTCGTCCAGACCGTGGTGGTCGAAAAGATGGTCGAAGCCGAGTCCATCGCCGCCACCCCGGTCCCGTCTGGCAGCGGCGGCGGGTTGACCGATATCTTGCCCCAGGACGCCGGGCGGATGATCATCAAAGACGCCCTGGTCGATCTGCTGGTCGAAGACACCGAGCGCTCGATTAACGACGTCACCCAACTGGCTGCCAGCCAGGGCGGCTACATCATCAGCGCCCGCTCCTGGTACGTTGGACCGCTGAAATACGCCAACCTGCGCCTGGGCGTGCCCTCCGCCAACTTTGAGCGCACCTTGAACTTCCTGCGTGACCTGGCCGTCCAGGTCCAAAACGAAACCACCAGCGGCCAGGATGTCAGCTCCGAATACAACGACCTGCAAATCCGCCTGGAGAACCTGGAAGCAACCGCCGCCCGGGTGCGCGCCTTCCTGGATAACGCCAAGACGGTCGAAGAGTCGTTGCGTATCAACACCACCCTGTCTGACCTGGAACGCCAGATTAACCAGGTCAAGGGCCAGATGAAATTCTACGAAGGCCGGGCTGCCTACTCGACCATCGAAATCAATCTCAACCCGCTGGTGCCGACCCCAACGGTGACCGCCACCCCGACCATCACCCCCACCCCGACAGTCACCCCGACGCCCACCCCATGGAGCCCGGGCGCGACGGCGCGCATCGCTGCTCGCCAGAGCGTCGGCATCTGGCAGGAGATCGTCGATTTCTTCATCTCAGTCTGCTTCCTGGGCTGGCCGATCTTCCTGGTCGCCGCCCTGGTAGGCGGGTTACTATGGTGGCGCAAACAGCGCCGGGCTGCGCGTAAGGAGGTCAAACCTCCCGCGCCGCTCTACCAACCGCCGGAAGAGCCGCCAGCCGGTTCGCAGAATTAATCGATAGAATCAATCAACCTGGCGGTCTACCCGCCAGGTTGATTGATTCTACGGATCAGAAATATTGGAGTAAAATACTCTTGTAATGATATTGCAATTCCTGGGCGGCGCAGGCATCGGACTGGTGTGGGGCTGGCTGGCAGGTTTGCTGGCCCGTCCTGCCAGGCTGCGCCTGAGTCGCGCCAGCCTGGTCGCCGCCCTGGGCGGAACCGCAACCCTGGCCGGGCTGCTCGCCCTGCTGGGTAGCTGGCAGTCGGTGACTGGTTTCCTGGTCGCCGGGTTGCTGGCCTTCCTGGCCCATCGCTCATGGCGTGTTTCCTTATCCGCCTCCGTTTCATCTCATCCCCCCAGCGAGTAACGAAAGGAGTCTTTATTATGGAACCTGTTTCTCAAGCGGTCGAGAATGCCGTCCCAGCGGCGACGGCGATCCAGTTAATCGGCGCGTTTGGCTTTGGCCTGCTGGTCGGCTGGTACGTCTATTACATCAATCGCTACCGCAAAGGCGACGTCCAGTGGAGCGACCTGGTCACCCTGCTGGGAATTATCGGCGGGACGGCGATCTTATCGCTTTTCCCGCAGGGCACCGACCTGTTCGGCGCCTACGGGTTGGGCCTGGCAATTGGCTTTTTCGCCTATTTCATCGTCCTGCTGGTGATGGTCGCTCGCTCGCGCAATTTCAACGTCGATTGGTTCCTGGATGGGCGGCGCAAGCTGCCCAGCGGCAAGATCTTCCTACCGCAGGTCGATGATCCGCACGGCTCGGCCGGGCTGGGAATGGTCGACACCCCACCCAGCGACCAACCGCCGGCTGGCGGCCCTGGACTGCAATAAGATGACCGCCCGCCGCCCGGCGTGGATCGACCTGGAGCTGATCCGCCCCTTCCTGGATGCGCTCAGCGATCCAGAACTGGCGGTCCGCCAGGCCGCGCTGCAAGCGCTCGTCCGCCTGGAGCTGGACGGTGAAGCCCGGCAAGCGTTGGAAAACCGGCTGGAGCGCGCCCTCGACAAAACCCTCCAACGCCTGGGCGAGCCGGCTGCCGGGCAGAGCCTTGACCTGGACCGGCTGGAAGAACAGCGCTTGCCGCTCTGGGAGCTCCTGGCTGCCGGGCTGTACCTGCCAGACCCGGGCCTACGCCGGAAAATCCGCCAGTTTCGCGACCTGCCGCTGCCCCTGGCGCAAGCCAAACGCCTGGAAGGCCTGCTGATCCAGGCCGCCGATGAGCCCACGATCCTGGAAATTTGGGACCACCTCGACCCGCGCCGCCCAGGGGAATGGGTCTCGATCGCCACGTTGCTCTACCGGCTGCATAGCCCGGCCGATCTGGACAAGCTGCACCAGGTCGCCGCCAACGCCCGCCCGGCGGCGCTGCGCTTCTGGCTGTGCCTGGCCCTGGCTCGCTGGGACGACTTTGAGCCGCTGCGGGGCTTCCTGGTGAGCTGGGATCCTTCCAGCGACCTGGAAGCCTGGAACCAGGTCCGCCTGGGGCTGTGGCAGGATTTTGCCGTCGCACCTGCCCGGCTATTCGAACGCCCGCCGTTTTATGGCGAGTTCTACACCGCCTTAGATGAATGGCTACACGCAAACCCCGGCAACTTACTCGAAGAAGAGCTGACCTGGCTGCTCCAATCCCGCCAGCTCGATCGATCCGCCGATAAGCCGGGCGAGCCGTCGCCAGATCAACCCGCCGCACCGCTTGCCCCGACCCCAGAGTTGCTCGCCGCCCTCGAACAGGCTACCCCGCTGCACATCGACCTTCTGCTCGGTCGAACCGGAGGCCTGACCCCCGGCCAGGCCTCCCGGCTGATCAGCCTGGCTTTCACTTACGCCGTGCACAGCCTGGTCGGCAAGAACTATTCCCCAAACAGCTATACCGGCGGCGAGCTGAACCAGAACGTAGCGTTTGTCCTGGAAGAGCTCGGCCAGCGCTACCAGCCAGAGCTAGCGCGCCTCTTCCAACTCTACCTTGAGCTACAAAGCATTCCCAAGAAACGCTGGGGCGGGCTGGATCGCCAGATCCTCCAGGCTGCTGCCCGGGCCGGGACGCCCGCCTTGCTCCAAGCGATTGCCCCCCGCCTGTATGCCGTGCCGGTCGCCGAGCGCCTGGCAGCAATCGAGTTCATCCAGCGCACCCAGCGTGAAAGCTACCTGCTTGGCCTGGCGCCGTTTTTCCTGGTCGACCTGGGCAAAGGCGGCGGCGACGGCGGGCTGAGCCTGCCCGATTTACCGCCCCCATCGCTACCTCTGCCGACCAAATCGGCCAAACCGGACCCAGAACCAGGCCCGCGACCGGAAGGCAACGAGTCACTCCCCGTCCCTTCGCCGAACCTTTCATACGACCAGGAGCAGCGCCCGGTGGTCAATACCGGCTTCAGCCAGGCTGATCGCCCCGATCGCCCCTTACTGCCGAGTACCCCACTCCATTCAGACAAGGCCTATTATTTTCTGTTTTGGATCGGCGAGCCATCGCGCTTTTCCGGTGAAACAAGTTTTGCCGGGCTGCCTGAAGAAGTGCAGGCCGGCGAGTTGCTCGAGGTGACTCTGGTCGGCTACCATGACGGGTTGCTGATCGACTCGCAGGCCTGCCGCGGCTTGCTGCGCGCTAGCGCCGGAGGCTATGCGGAGGTGGAGACGCAGCCGCTCGGCGATAAGGGCCCCCAGGATCCGATCACGTTGTACTTCCCACTGCGCACCCCGCCCCGCCCAGGGCGTTACGCCTTGCGCTGCAACCTGTACTACCGCGGCTTGTTGATCCAATCCCGGCGGGTCAGCGCCCGGGTGATGGCCAAGCCGCTGCCCCAACC
>CAZAGA010000073.1:0-12113 GCA_964484335.1 uncultured Anaerolineaceae bacterium | reverse complement strand
AATGATACCTATGTCGGTGGCAAAGATGGCGATTATATCAACGGCGCCAGCGGCAATGACACTTTGAGCGGTGGCCTTGGCAACGATCAGATTTGGGGTATGGCTGGCCAGGATGTGATCAACGGTGGCGATGGCAATGACAACTTGAGCGGCGGTACTGGTCAGGACCGGATTTTCGGCGATGCAGGAGCGGACCAGATTAGCGGTGATATCGGCGCAGATGCCCTGTACGGGGGTTCGGGCGCAGACTTGATTCGGGGCGGCGCAGGGAAGGATACCATTTTCGGAGAGGATGGCGCCGACCGGCTGTACGGCGATGCCGATGCGGATAAGATCAATGGCAACGCTGGAAACGATGTCATCTATGGCGGACCTGGAGCCGATACCTTGTTTGGCGGGCCTGGTTATGACGTTTGTTATGCCGATGCCGCTGATAAGCTGGTTGATTGTGAGCGTGTCTTTGGAAAGTGACTGGCGCGAATCAATAAATTCGTTGCTATAATTATTTAATAGAATAACTCCCATTTCTGCGGCATTGTTCATCGTCGAAAACACCAGGTGCCCTGATCATCGGATTACTTGGCGTCCCTCCCGAGGATGATTGGCGTGCATTCGCCTAAATAGGTAATTGCCATGTCAAGAACTCCCCGATGGTGCAGGGAGTTTTTTCGTGATGTCGAAAGCTACCAGTTTATTAATATCGATCGCGATCTGTTTTGCGTTATTACGCCCTTTGGGCCTTGAGGCATTCCAACCAGACCATCCAACCTATCTTCCTTTTACCAGCAAACCTCACTATTATTATGTCGCCAAGGATGGAAGTAATAGCCAGCCGGGTTCAAAAGAACGGCCCTGGCGGACAATTCAATATGCGGTTAACCATGTCCTCTCTGGAGACACAATCCTGGTCCGGAGTGGTACTTATTATGAAAATGTTGTCCTCGGCGCTTCTGGTCAGGCTAATAAATTAATCACCCTGACCCGGTATGGCAATGAAGAGGTGATTATTGATGGCGGTTCTGGGGCAGCGTTGAGCGGCCGTGGCAGCTATTGGCAGATCAGCTTTTTAAGAATTACCAGCCGGGCATGGCGTACTATCTACCTGGAACCATTTTCTCACTCGAGTCTCTATTCGAATCGGATTGCTGGTCCGATTGTGATTGTTGGCGCTTACAACCTTGTCCAGGAAAACGATGTTGATGGTAGCCAACACAGCGGTGATGAGAATGGCATCATGGATGGCTCAATTGAGAGTCACCACAACCAGTTTATTTGGAATACCGTGCATGATTTTTACTCTCGGGGGATCTGGTCGCAGGTAAACACCCACGACAATATAATCGATCATAACCATGTCTACAACATTTCAGGTCCCTATGGCGCTTGCATCGATCTTGATTCGGCAGTTGGTGTAACTTACCGAAACTCTGTTCAAAATAACTGGGTGCATGATTGCGGCAGTATCGGGATTGAACTTGAAAACGCTTTTGATACCCTGGTTCAAAATAATCGGGTATCTAACAGCGGTGTTGAGGGAATTGTCGCCATCAATTATCTTGGCTGCGAGGTCGGTGGAGAAAACGGCCAGTATGGCTCTCCCACTGGCGATTGCCGCGGGGTTAAATTGGCCACAGTCATCCGCCAGAATATTATCTACAATGGGGGCAGCACTGGAGCAATTGTTTGTTACGCTGCTGCCGGAGTTCAGGTGATAGGAAATACGGTATACGGCGGTGAATCAACAGGGCTGTATATTAATGATAAGGTTCAATATTGTAATAATTGGGAAGTTTTTAACAATATTTTTACCAACCACCAGCGGGCAGAAATCAGCGTTTATTCGCCAGATTCGTTGGTGATAGATCAGAACAATTTATTATTTCATCCCGGGAATAACGCTGCTTATCAAGTTTTTGGGACATTGGATGATTTTTATAACCTGGTCGAATGGCAAGCGGTGACAGGTTTAGGAAGAAATTCCATAGAAAAAGATCCGCGTTTTGTCAATCCAACCAAACAGGATTTTCACCTGTCGAGTACAAGCCCAGCGATTGATCAGGGGATCGATCCTGGGATCCCCTATGATTTTGAAGGCCGATCGCGCCGGCTTGGGGCAGGCTATGATCTTGGCGTTTATGAATTTGCTGCGCCATAATGCCCATTTGTTCTCTGCATTAGTTTTTTCTTCACGGCAACGACCTTGATTGCTCGCCCGATGGGTAAGCTCCACGGGCTAGTGTTTTGGATAATCTGGTTGATCAGCAGGATAGTTTTATTCCCTCCTGCTCCTCCAAAATAAGTATATACCCTCGCTCGAAAGCCATTTTGTGTGAGTTGCCTGACCAAACCGAAAGGATGGATTAGGCGTTCCTGGTAATTCCCGCTATCCGGATCGACTGGGGTCACGCCGAATCTATAGATCGAGTTCGGCACCACGCCATAGTGTAGATAATTCTGACAAGCCTGGATCAACTGTTCCCTGGTATAACCCGAGGTCAATCTCGCCAGGAAATTTACCGTTTCCGGTGCTAAATCATTCATGATCTGCTGGATGATCCGGGCTCTTTTATCTTGGTAGGTTTCACTCACAGTCGAGAAAAATACTCTTCCGGGTGGACCGATTTCAAATCGCTCCCATAGTCGCCTGGTTCTCCAGGCCAGGTAAGGATTAGCGCCATTGTTTGCATCGGAAATAAATAAGATCCCTCCTGGTTTAAGTATTCGACGTGCTTCCCTGAGAAACCCGGTGTAATCGTAATAATGGGACAGGGCTTCATTACAAAGGATAAAATCAAAACTTTCTTCTGGGTATCCGCTCTGGCTAACATTTCCGATAATTGGATAGACATGTTTGATTTCCGGAAAAGTAGACAGGATTTTTTTGAAAGTGCTGATCATTGACTCAGAAAGATCCATCCCGTGTACTTCCCTGGCGCCCATACAGGACAGGATTAGGGCTGCAATCCCATAACCACAACCAGCATCCAGGATTACTTTCCCAACAGGAGTAAACCGGGCCAGTTTTAAATCCAAAACAATCTCATTGATAAGTTTACGTACGTCGCTTAACCTGGCTGCGGGTTGCTGGTTATCGCAACACTGCCGAAAATACCACCAGAACTCAGGGTCATACTCTGACGGGTGGTTTGGATTCAGGATCTCAAGAAGAACGCGCTCAATATTTTCCATTCGAAACCTTCTCCGCCGACCAATTCATCTTTTCCGGATCCTGTCAATAAATTTAGATGACCATGATTGATCATTCACATGCAATTTCATATTTTTCATCGCCAGGCTGATCAGTGAATTAAAACTGATCTCATAGGCCTCTGGGAGGATAGCTACCTGTCCGCCGTAGCCATATTTCAGGAAATCGGGTGTGTGGCGATATTGCTCGGGCAACTCGCCATTTTGCAACCAGGCCAAGGCGCCCTGGCGGTTTATTCCTTCGAAATCAAACCAGGAATAGCCATTCGATTTGGACCAGTTGATTGCTCCCCAAAACAAGGCATCGTTGGGTCGAAGATCTGGATAAGCCCCGGACCACCCAATTAGTTTCGCAGCGACGGTGTCTCCATAGGCAATCAGCAGTAAGCCAGAGATGGCTTCCTGGTTGTATTCCGCGAGCAAAATGCAGACGTGCCCTCCTGGGGAGAAGAGACTCCAGATGTGCTCAAAATATGCATCTGAATAAGACAGAAAATTTTGGCGTTGGCTGGTTTTTTGGTGCAAACCAATAAACGTGCCAATATCTGCCGCATTACCAGGTCGGGTGATTATTCCGGCATTTTCACTCCGGCGAACGTTCTGTTTGGTTTGGCGTTTTAATCGGCCCAGCAGCTCTTCCGGGCTTGAGCGGAGATCGACCAGCAGGGTGGCGGTAGGTGCTAATTCTAAAGTACTTTTGCGAAACCCCTGGTATTCCAGCTCTGTGATTACAAAATCACTCTGGGCTGGAGGCTGGACGGCCAGGTAAGCAAATTTCCTTTCCTTGGATAACGACAAAATCTGTTCAATTAATCGGCTTGCCAGGTACTCTGAACCTGGTATGAAAACCGGTCCCCGGGTCAAGTAGGAAATTGTGATTCCCGGTATAATTTTGCGGGTTAAGAGCTGTGCCCCGGCCAAGATCTGGGCTTGCTGGCGGGCGATAATGCGAGTAGCTTCCCAACCGAGCATTCGTTTACCTTGACCCCATAAGCTGGTCTGCAGGTGATTCCCGCCAGGCAAGTTGAGCAAGAAATTATCCCATTCTGGGTCAGAAAGTTCGGTGTGGATAGTATAGGTAACCGGTTCGCTTGAGGTAATTATTCCTGGCGGGAGAGTTGCTTTCTCATCAATGCCGGTGATCATATTCATTTCGATTGCTCCAGTCTTTTTCGTCGAGTTTTTCCAGCCATTCTTCTCGCCAGAAGAAATAACAACTCCGGTCGCATGGACCAAAATCTTTGGTTCCCTGGCATTGAACGTCATCCAACAGGAGGATTTTCTTGCAATGTTTGATGTGATAGTCGCGCTCATCAAAAAACTGGTTGACGTTTTTGTACACTCTCTGAATGGTGCCGCAATAATCCCACATTTCCTCCATGAAACTGCAGCCCCCCAAACGGTTCCAACGGTCGAGCGTTGCCTGAATCTCTGACCTGGATTTGACCCGCACCATTTTGCCAGGGCTGAAGGAAGCCGCGATTCCAGCAACAAGCGGGTTAACATCGCTATCGGCGTGATTTAACCTTTCCCGGATCAGGTTTCTGGCGTAGCGAAATCGCCTTCTTAGAATTCGGACCAGGCGGTAGCGAGATTGGAAGATCTTATCGAATATGCTTAGAGGTTTTGATAATCGAGAGATATTCTCTATCTGGCAGAGCGAAATGGTTTGAGAATCTCCTGAACCTTTCAGGGTTAATTTTTGAGTAGTCCATTGGTAAGATCGTACAAGCTCTCGATGGTCTGATCGATGGAAAATGCGCGCGCTGTAATCAAAAAGTGATAATGCGTCCAAATCGCCTGATATTGATAAAGCGCATTTATACTCTTCGGGCCAACGGTTGAAACGCAACAACGGCCCCTTGGATTTTTCGATTTCATTAATCAAGGTAAGGTAACTCGTACAAGATTCAAGATCTTCCCTTGAGAGATAGACCGTACAAAGCTGTGCACTTGGAGATGTGTCCAGGATGTAGCCTTGTTCTGCTAAGCAACTCATCACCAGACCGGGTGCTGCCCGGTCAAGGCCGACAAAGGGGCGTGGGGAAGGAGGAAAAATTAGCTGCTTGCCCAGAAAACGGTAATAACAACCATCCCACGGGGCAAGCTCGCCATCGGCTTGATAAGGCGTGCCAGGTTCCCGTATCAAAATACCGGTTCTTGGTGAGCAGTGAAATTGGATATTGACTTGATGGTGTTCGTCTTGGATCGAAACTGAGTTGGCGGCCTTCTCAAGCCACCATTCGGCGATTTGATCCAGTCGAGCAATCCAAATTGGAGGTTGGCGGCTAGAAGCTGCCTGCAAGGTTTCATGCAGAGGCGCTAAACAAGCCCAGAATAGCTCGGGATGGAACATCAAGGTAAATAGCTCGCCGCGTTGATAGACTGTCTCAAGTATTAATTTCCAATTCTCGGCCGCTTGCTCCGCATTGAGCTGATAACCGTCAAATAGTTGAAGGTCATCTGGCACACAGACTGGTATCTCGACTAACTCGTTGGTCATATTGGGTGTGCATAGGGTGACGGCTGAATCCAGTGGGGCATAAAACCGGTCCAGGGTATCAATCATCAAAGGCTTTAATGAGTCCGATGAGGTACAAATTTGCCAATAAATTGCTTGGTTGCTACTGTATTTAAAAACTCCTGCCGGCATGTGGTTGATTAATTCATCTGACCAGCTTAAATAAGGGCAACGGAATCCACTGAACGGAAGGCCAAGATTCTTGAACACTTGGGCAGCGTGGAGAAGTTGCTGCGCGGCTGAATCTACCGGGTATGACCGTAAATCTACATGGTTGTAACCATGGACAGCAATCTCGGCGCCAGCCTCTGCTAACCTAAGTATGAAATCGGGGTGCCTCTCAACCACCAGGCCCGGGGCCATCAGTGTGGGCTTGCAGCCGTCTTCTGCCAACCGTTCCAGGCAGTATTCAATGCGCTGTTCAGCTTTGTGGGGGGTTAGCCCATAACGGCTGACCAAGTTTACCCCGCGTTGCAAGATATACCGGGATCCACGTTTTTCGTACCAGCTATTGAGGATCATAAGTTACCTCGGTTGACTCACCCGGTTCCTTACTTATTTCACGCCAGGTATTGATAGAATAATTGCCCGGTCAGGCGAGAAACCCACACGGGCGAGTGGCGGATAATGTTTTTAAACAACTCGATCAGCGCTTCCTTGTGCCTGGTGCTACTATATATTTTGAGCTTATCGGCTTGTGCCTGCTTTTTAGCTGCGAGCAGGTAAGTATAAGGTAAATAAATTTCTGTCGCTCTCCATCGCCGCTTATACTCGCGTAATCCCTCATCGTCGATATCACTTCGACCGAGATCTAAATTACGCATTGTATGTTCACATCCCCAACAAATCGCTTGCCACAGGATCAAATCCATGGCCAGTAAATGGCGCCCCAGGTTATTGACAGCCGAGTATTTTTCGATTAAATGGTTGTTCCAATACAAAAAAACGCCTCCAGCTACGCAAGTGCGCTCGTGCTCAGCGGTAATAAGAAAACCGTATCCTGGGCGGATTAATTGGTCATATAATGCCTGGAAGAATTTCCAGGATTGAGTCGGCATGCCATGCCGACGGCGATTCAAACAATGCAACTGGTAAAACGCTTCTAGTTGGGAAGGTTTGCTCGAAACATCCAGGGTTACCCCCCTTTCTTGGGCTACTTTGATATTGCGAAAATGTTTGGCTTTAATCTTCTCAGCGATCTTTTGTGGGCCTGGGTCCAACTCCAAATCACTCAAAACATAGCGATTGAGTTGTTTCGCTGGCGATGGGTAGTGGAAAAGCAGGTCATTTCCAGCGTACCCGGCAGGCGGAAACGGCCAACGAATCTCAATTTGTTGATAGGTTCCTTCTTGCCAGATACAATCCAGGGCATCGATTAATTGGGCCAAGGCTGCCTGGTCAGTGAAAAGTGGAGCGCAATGATCCGTGAAGGGAAGCGAAACCAGTTTATTCCGCTTAAACAAACCGGATACTTCAAGAAACGGGATGCCTGCCCGCACCTGGTCGCCATCTTTTACCAATAGATACCTGGGAGCAAAATGGTAAAATTCGCCCAGCAGGTTGATCCAGGCAGGGTGGTGAAAAAGTGTCGCCTGCGATTGGCTCTTTAGGAAATTCAACCATTCCGAAGAGTCTGATGTAAATAGGACCGACTCAGAAAGGTCCATAAATATCTCCCTCCAGTAATGGGTTGGCCAGACCCTGGCGACTCTCGAAAACCAGGATCTTTTGATAAAATTTTTCTAGTCGTTCAGTTAATATCCGCCAGTCGTATTTGCTTTCTGCCACCTTTCGCGCGGATGTTCCCAGTTCTGCAGCCTGTTCTGGATTCGAGAGCAGTTGGATGATTTTTTCAGCAAAATCCTCCGCCTCCCAGGATGCAAGTAAGCCGACCGGGTGCTGCTCAAAAAGGTGTTTAATATCACCGACGGGGTTGGCAACCGTCGGTCGCCCCAGGCTCATATACTCGCCCATCTTATTCGGCCAGCGTCCCCGGTTGTAAGGGCGGTCAGCCAGTGGAAGCAAAAAGAGATCCGCGCATCCCAGGTACCAGGGTAAATCCTCAAAAGGAAGGTATCCCACGAACCGAACATGGTTCTCAAGTTGGTAGGACCTAACCAGCTCATGAACGCTTGGCTTGGCTTTTCCCGTGACGATCATTTCAATATTGGGGTAAACCTTCCGCACAATGGCCAGGGCGGACATCACAATCTCCAGGTCGAAATGTGAATCGGAGCTGCTGAAACCGAGGACCGGAACTCCCAACGGAAAATTACAACGCTGCCTGCATTCGGCTTGTGAACGTGCTTGAAACCAGGCTGGGAAAGTTCCACCTGGTAGGTGGAAAATCCGCTCGGGGTGCACTCCCAGCTTCAAGGCGCGCTCCTGCAAAGCGGTTGAAATAACTGTTAGCCCGGCGGCTGGGGCTCGGAAAGCTTCTTCATAAAAAGTTTCTATTGCTTCCAGCTTTAAGAAATGGTACCATCGCGGCCGGTTCATGTTGGCCAATCCGCCATGCCCATACCAATCATTCCAATCAGAAATTAAGGGCAGCTTGTGTTTACGCGAGTACCATAACCCTGGGTAGATGGTGGAAGGGCGTGTTTCAAAGACCTGTACCAGGTCATACTTTTGGTTTTCTTTGCCCAGGAATAGAATCCGGTTTAGGGTATCCCAGGGATCCCAGCCATAATGCAGGCGTCCTGGGAAGATGCTTGGGGTTACGACTGCCCGTACGCCCTGCCAATCGTAGGTTTCTATGTGGAGGTGTTCTTTTTCTGCGACCATGACCAGGGTTACCTGGTGGCCTCTTTGAACCAGTTGGCTTCCCATCACATGGCTGCGCGCATATGCGCCTAGAGGGCTCTTATGGCAAATCATTAATATATTCATACGACCCCCTCATAAAGGTGCTGGTATTTCTCAACCATCTGTTCCAGGCCATATTTCGCCTGGAGCTTTTGGGCGGCCGCGGAAGCAAATTGACTGCCCAGTTCCGGGGATTGAATTAACATCAATAGGGCCTTGGTGATTTCTATAGTGTTGAGAGGAGGAATAAGCAAGCCGTCGACATGATCGGTGATGATTTCTACATTGCCGCCAACTTTCGTCGCAATGACAGGTTTTCTGGCTGCCATTGCTTCCAGGATGCTCAATGAGAGGCCTTCGTTTACCGATGTCTGAACATAAATATCCAGGGCTGAAAGAAAGCCCGGCATATCTTGCACAAAACCAGGCCAGATGACTGAATCAACCAGGTCGAGCTGGCGGGCTTGAGATTCCAGTTCTGCGCGCAAGCTGCCTTCGCCTGCCAGGACTAGCCTGGTTTCGGGCCTCAACTGGTGTACTTCAGTAAAACCTTGGATTAGGAGGTCTAATCGTTTTACCGGCTCGAATCGTCCGCCAAACCCGATCAGAATGACCTCCGGATCGATGCCCATTTGCCTGCGGAATTCTGTTCGCTTATTTGGGGTATACCACTCCTGATATGGGATTGCATTTTGGATTAAGATGACCCGTTCGGGCTGAATGCCGGGTTGAGAGCAGATTCTCTGCTTCATCTGTTGGCTGACTGCGATCAGGTAGTCGGGTAAATATAGCGAAGAGTGATCAATCAGCCAATAGATTGTCCCCCACTTGCGATCCGAGGGAGCAGTCAAAGTATGCTTGGTGGATAGATGGGTAATTTGCCGTTTTTTTGATTTTTGCATCCCAGTCATAGCGAACCAGGCCGTTAGAAGGCTGCGAATGGTATGGGTATGGATGATCTGGACCGGGTGGTCTTGAAGATAGCGCCGAACCATCTGGATAGACTTTCTAGATGAATGATCCCCGCTCGAAAAATCCAAGACTTCAGCCCCCAATTGCTGGTAATCCTCGTATAATTCTCCCTCGCGAGATAAACCGCCGATTGCCCAACGATATTCCTGGTCTTCCAAGCCTTTGATTAATCGTTTGACGATATTGCCAATGCTGGCATTTGCAAAGCCGTTCATCAAGTGCAGGATTAAAACAGGCGGCATTTTATCCTCTCACCCGGGAATGATTTCTTTGAAGCGGTGAACTTGCATGGTTTAACAATGCTTTCGAGATATTTACTGCTGACGCACTCCAGCTCCTCTGCCTTGCTGCCAGCGCAGCTTGCTCACCTAATTCACGTAATTTACTTTTTTGCTCCCAGGCCAGTCGTAAGGCATTGTATAAGCCCTCCACTGTGCTATCTTCTGCCCAGAAGGTATAACTGTCATTGCCAATCACATCGGTATGGCAGGCTATCCGGGTCGCCAGGATCGGGAGGCCGGCTGCTAAATATTCGAAGAGCTTAACCGGGCTGCCGACGCGAAATTTCTGCTCATCAGGGAAGGGAATTGCACCAATGTGGGCATTCGTGAGCAACTCGGGGATTTTGTCGTGTGGAATCGGACGTTTAATTCGGATTTTGCCATCGGATTCAGCTGCGAATCTTTCCAGATCCTCCCATTCGGTTCCATCACCCGTAACAGTCAAATTAAACTTCATTCCTTCAAGGTTAGCCCATTCCACCGCCTGGCATAAAGCCATCAGGTTTCGTTCATAATTGACCACACCAATGTACATGACATGGATCGGGTCATCGTTTTCTGGCCACTGGCGGTTTGTCAGCGCGGTTGTAAAAAATTCCAAGTTGACGCCGCTTGACCAGACTCCCCACAGCCTTTTTGGTGGGATGCCAACTTGCTCGGCCATGCGCTGAGTATTTGCAGTTTGTCCATCAGCCCAACGATTGGCCAGCATTCCAGTAATGTGATAAAACTCGCCCCTCAGCCGGTCACGCCAGTTCCCGTGCTGGGGATCTTCCATTAACACCGTTCGAGTATCCATAATCATCCATGGTCGTTCCTTTGCTAAGCTGCTCCGGATCATCTTTAAGGGAAGCAGGAAAGGAACTGAGGCCTGGTTGAAAAGAATAAAATCAATCGAGGACCATTGACTGGCAAGGAACATTAAAACGCGGAAATGGAAGATCAAATGTCGTAAAAAGTAGTAATCTGGCGTGGGCAGGCAAATTACATCAACCCCAAGAATCGAGTGCGTCTCCGGCCTGCCAAAAGCAATTAAGCTGACCCGCCATCCCATCCGGCGCAACTCTCGAGTTGGTTCGAGCCAGGTAACTGCGTCAAAAACCTGATCTAGCCTGCCTGAATAGACCCAGACGAGGTGAGGTTGGGTATCTGAAGACGAGAATATCTCTGCCATTGTACTTTTCCTTTAATTACGGACGGATTCATTACGTAGCCCAAGCTGCCCCAGTAAAACAACATCGCTACACGTGCAACCCAGGCCGTGTTGTACCAAAGTAATAATGGCCATAATATGCTAAACAAGATCAATCCATAACGCAATCCATTAGAATCTGAGGCTGGTTGCTGGCGAATTACTCGGTACAGGTTAACAGTGAGAAAAACAAAAAATCCAATCAGGACTGTTAGGCCAAAAACGCCTTGTTCCTGCATCAGAACCAGAAGACTCGTCCCCGTTGATAGGCCAAGCTCACCCTGGCTGAGCCCTTGCCCGGCAATTCCTAGCGAGTTGCTTTCAGACCTGGCGCCCAAGCCAAATCCAAACAACAATGTGACAGGATCCTGGCTGATTTGCTTCCAGCCATACACCAGGGCGTAATTACGCCCAATATCTGTATAGGTGTTTTGGCCTTCAACAAACCGGGTCGAAGCGTTCAAATAACCCAGGACAGAGCTTGAATCAGAAATAAAGCTTTGGAGAGATTGTTGCCGGGCTGCAGGAACAACGGCATTGTAGAGGGTTAAGAAAAGGATGAATATGATCCCCACCAGGAAGCTGAAAGGGATCGCTTTCCATAGGTTCTTTGCTTGAAGGGTATAAATTCCCAGCGTCAGGCAACTTAGAACCAGCGTAATTGGTAAGAAAATCTTCATTTCGCCTAGCGTACTGGATACCATGCCGCATACCATAGCAATGATTAGCGGCCTGGAATCTCGGTGAGCCAGCCATGTTCCCAATCCAAGACATAGCACCAGGAGCACAAACAAAACAAGGTTGCCAGTACCATTCCGGCCGAAAGTTCCACCAAGCTGGTCGCCGGGCACATACCCGCGCAAATATTGGTAGACCTGGAATAAGCTTTCGAATGCTAATAGAAAAACACAGATCCAGGTCAACCACCTGGAAAACTTGCCTGGCCAACCAGGTTGAAGATAAGTAAATAATCCAACGATCGGAAATTGGAAGAACAACCACCAACCCCAAAATGTGATCGTTATGCTTTGGCCGCGTAATATTGAATTTACGATGCCAGCAAGGGATACAAAACCAATTAAACCAATGATGCCGGGAAATTGGCGAAAGGCCAGCATCCGTAAAACGGCCC
>CAZAGA010000072.1:0-12146 GCA_964484335.1 uncultured Anaerolineaceae bacterium | reverse complement strand
ATCAGGCTGCGATCGACCCAGTTCGAGAAGACATCTGAAAGCCAGATGACCGGTTTGACAAAAATGGCGTTATAGAGCTCATCGAAGTAGTATTTGTTTTTCAACACGGTATGGATAGGACCTAGCGCCTTCTGAACCGGGTCAATCTGGCCAGCTTTGTAATTCCGATAAACCAGCCAGCCAAGGGTCAGGCCTCCCAGTGCAACGACCAGTGAAATCAACAGCGGCGCAAGCATGAATGGTAGCTTAGCGGGGTGTTCTGCCAGGGTGCCCCCGATGAAATCATGGAACAGGTTGGGCAGCAATCCACCCAGGAGTGGAAATTCTTCGTTGATCCCAAACCAGCCAATCGAGACCGAGAAGACCGCCAGGATGACCAGCGGCAAGGTCATCGTCCAGGGGGTTTCATGGGCATGGGTGGCAGCCTTGGTGCGGGGCTCGCCCAAGAATGTCAAGGTGATCTGGCGCATGGTGTAGAAAGCGGTCAGGATGGCGGCCGTCGCCAGGGTGATCAAGACCAACCAGTGCTGGTGGTAGAACGCATCGGCCAGGATTTCGTCCTTGGACCAGAAACCTGCCGTCACCAATGGAAAGCCAGACAGGGCCATTCCGCCGATCAGGAAAGTCCAGAAGGTGAACGGCATTTTCTTTCGTAAGCCGCCCATGTTCAGCATATCCTGTGGGTCAACATGGTCGCCGGTATGAAAGACGCCGTGCTCCATGCCATGAATGACAGAGCCGCTGCCCAGAAAGAGCAGCGCCTTGAAAAAAGCATGGGTGATGAGGTGGAAAGCTGCAGCAACATAAGCGCCAATACCCAGGGCAGCGATCATAAAGCCGAGCTGAGATATCGTCGAGTATGCCAGAACGCGCTTGATATCGTTCTGGGCGACTGCGATCGTGGCAGCAAAAATGGCGGTGAACGAGCCAATGATCGCCATGAAAGTCATCGGCGGTGAAAGGTGGCCGTGCTCCCAACCCACCGAAAGCAGGGGGAACATGCGGATCACCAGGTAAACGCCGGCGGAAACCATGGTTGCAGCATGGATCATGGCCGAAACCGGGGTTGGGCCTTCCATCGCATCGGGCAACCAGACATGCAAGGGGAATTGAGCCGATTTACCAATCGTGCCGATGAAGATCAAGATCCCAATCAGGGAAGCTGCTGTACCAAAAATCGGCAACACCGCGGGGGTGGAACCTAATTTTTCAAGCATTTCCGGCCGGAAGATATCGCGGAAGGCCAGCGAGCCGACCTGGGAATACAGGTAGGCGATTCCCAAGAGCATGAAGACATCGCCAACCCGGGTGGTCATAAAGGCCTTGATCATAGCTGCCCTGGCACTGGGTTTTCCGAACCAGAAACCGATCAGCAAGTAGGAACACAGGCCCATGATTTCCCAGCCCATGAAGAGGGTCAACAAGTTATCTGAAAGCACTAAAACCAGCATGCCGAAGGCAAACAAGCCGATGAAGGCAAAAAACCGGGCATACATCGGCTCGATGGAAAGCACTTTGTGGGTGTGCCCATGCGCATCGCTCACGGTTGCGCCGTGCGGCGGCAGACCGGGCCGGTCATGATCGCCCTGGGGCTGACCAAAATTGTGATAACCCACACTGTAAATGAAGATCATTAAGACAGTCCAAACGACGAAGAACAGCGTTCCAGCCGAGAGCGGGTCAATCAGGACGCCAACCTGCAAGAAACCATCGCCTGTAGCGAACCAGTTGATCGGTTTGCCCAAGGGATGTTCACCTAAGTGCCCGACACTGAGGGCCTGGAAGAACACGTACATGCCTCCCGCCCAGGACAACAGGACCGCCAGGATAGCCACCGTGTGGCTGAGCCAGTTCTTGCGGTTGGTCAGCAGCACAATTAAGAAAAATGCCAGAAGCGGCGGCAGGGGAAGGAACCAGATTAATGTGTCTATATTCATAAACTACCTCTCACCACTTCATGAGATCCATATCATCGGCCGTCACGGACTTGCGGCGGCGATAAACTGAGATAAACAGGGCCAAGCCAACAGCCACTTCAGCAGCCGCGACCGCAATCACAATCACGGCCCAGACCTGGCCAGCGATGCCGGCAGGCGCTCGATAACGCCATAAAGCAACCAGGTTCACGTTGACAGCATTGAGCATTAACTCGACCCCCATCAGCATGGCGATGGCGTTTTTCCGAGCCAGCACGCCAAACAGGCCAATACTAAAGAGAGCGGCAGCAAAAATCAGGTACCAGGATAATGGGATCATTTCGGCCTCCTATTTTCGTCCCCAGGCAGTTACGATTGCACCAATGAGCGCTGCCAGCAGCAACACAGAAGCAAGCTCAAAAGGCAGCACGTACCCTTCGGGGGCAACCAAGTAAGCACCCAGGTAGCGGATTGTGTCATAGGCAGCCGGCAACTCAGGAGCCGTCATCGCAATATCTTTCCACTGGCTCAAGATCAGGACTAACGCAGCAAAGATGCCCACCGCGATCACCAAAGCTCCCAACCAGGTGGCGTTCCATTGCCTGCCAGGGTTGAGAGCTGCATTGCGAGTTAACATGATGGTGAAAATGAACAAGATCGAAATGGCGCCGATATAAATCACAACCTGCGCCACAGCCAGAAAGCCAGCCGATAGAAAAGCAAACATGAAAGCAATTCCGGCTAGAGTTAAAATCAACCACAAGGCGGCGTGCACCAGGTTACGGACGCTGACCACCATCAACGCCGCACCGAGTGAAACGGCCGCCACCAGGATAAATAAGATGGATTGGATTGTCATTGCCACTCTCCGAAGCTCCGGCTAAGGAATATGATCTAATAAAAAAATTAATCGCCAGCCGACAGCGTATCGACGGCGGAAGGATTATCCGGCCGGGCAACCGGACGCGGCTCTGCCACGCGCTGGCGCTTGGACTGGCCAGACCGGCGGGCAAGCGCCAGGCTGACCCAGGCGACCAGAATATTCGCCGACAACATCATCAGCCAATAGACCACCCGGCCAAACGACTGGTCCAACCCAACAAACCAGGTTGCATTGTAGAGCCAGCGATCAATGATCGCCACCAAAATCACCAGGGCGATTGAAACCGGAGTCAGGAATTTCCAGTTGAAGTTCAGCATATGATCGATGCGGATGCGTGGCACTGTGTATTTAATCCACATGATTACCCAGTAAATGAAAAAGGCTTTAATGAACAGGTAGATAATTCCGAGGAAAGGCACCTGATCGACAAAGGGTCCCCGCCAACCGCCCAGGAAGAGTGCTGAAAACAAAGCGCCGATGGTTAAGGCGTGGAGCAACTCGCCAGCATAGAACAAGCCAAACTTCATCCCACTGTATTCAATATGGAAGCCGGCAACGATCTCCGATTCGGCTTCAGTTAAGTCGAAAGGAGAGCGACCAATTTCAGCAATTGAGGTGATCAGGAAAATAACGGCTGCCAGGGGAACACTGAAGATGTACCAGCTCCAAAACGAGCTCTGAGCGGTAGCAATGTCCTGGATTCCCATCGAACGAGCCAGGATCACCGGGACCAGGAGAGAGACGACCATCGGGACTTCGTAGGAAACCATCTGCGCAACCGTACGGGCTGCCCCGAGTAGAGCATACTTGTTATTGGAGGCCCAACCTGCCATAATAATTCCCAGCGTGCTGATGGCGCCGATCGCCACGATATAGAGCACGCCGACATTCAAGTTGGAGCCAACCAGATAGGGAGAGAGCGGAATGACCGCCCACAACGATAACACGGTGGCCAAGGCGATAATCGGGGCGAGGTTATAAATAAACCGGTCTGCGCCTGCCGGGGTGGTATCTTCTTTCACGAGAAGCTTGACAATATCCGCGAACGGTTGGATCAAGCCGTAGGGCCCTAAGCGATTAGGACCGAGGCGATCCTGGAACCGGGCAACAACCTTACGTTCGACCCACACCAGGAAAATCGCCAGCACCAGGGTAAAGGTGCACAAGACGATCACACCAATGGCGGCCACAATCACATTAACCAGCCAATCGATCATTCCCCAACCCGTGAATAAATTGCGAAGCCATTGAGCAATCAAATTGATTGGATCTGCCATCTTCATACTCCTGTTCGATAAATGCAGGTGTGGAATTCCTTATTCCACTATCCAACAGCATTTTCAAAATAACACACAAAAGGCTGAGGGATTATTCCATCAGCCTTCTGCTATTATCGTTAACGTCCTACGCCCATTCGAGGGCACCCTTGCGCCAGGCATACACTAATCCTGCAACCAGGATGAGGATGAACAGGACGCCTTCCATTACTGCAAATAATGGTAGGTAGTTAAATGCCACAGCCCAAGGAAAGAGAAATACCATTTCAACATCAAAAATTAGAAAAACCAGCGCAAATAGATAGTACTGGATCCGAAACTGTACCCAGCTATCGCCAACAGTCTCAATCCCGCATTCATAAGTCTGTCGTTTAATCGGGTTGGGCTTTCGTGGAGCTAGCAACCTGGGGATAAGCAGGGCCAGCGCTGGAAAAACTGGAGCTAATACTAAGAATATGCCAATAAATAACCATTGGTTTTCCTGCATGGGTTCTTCTTCGCCTCCTTATAAAATTTACGCAGACAAAAAATGAATACAGGCTTATACCTGAATTAATAACAGGCAAATTTTACCATAAACTAATAGTCCCTTTTGTAACTAGTTCGGTGGAATTTGGTCGCAATTCACAATTTTCTACCCACCTTGTATGCCGCCTACCCAGACAAGAAATAATTTGGTAAACTGAACCTGGATTGTTTTAGCGGTGTATGAAACTAGAGGCAAATGATGACTGGCATGGCAATTGAGCAAAGCAGTGCTGCTGGAACCAGGGATGTTGGAGTGCGTTGGTGGGATATCACCTCCGCATTTCTTTTAGTGGCAGCCATTTTTACTGCCGCCTCGCGCCTGGATGCGACCAAATGGTCACCAGGCCTGGTAATCATCCCCTACATTGCTCTATTTGGAGTATTCGCAGGTCTCGCCTTAGGCCAGAGCCGGTTCCGGCCGGTTTGGATCGCCATTTTTAGCGTTTTCTATGGAATCTACATCGTTGGTTGGCAATTGGGCTTAAGCCTCGACCAGGATTTGACCTGGAAAGAACGCCTGCTTTCGCTCACCGATCGATCCTTCCTGGTCATTGCTCAATTTTCTAACCAGCAGGGGGTCACCGACTCGATCTTATTTATCTTAGTGATGGCAGTCCTATTCTGGATCCTGAGCTGCTTGGCTGGATATGTGATTATCCGGCATGGCAATGCCTGGTGGGCAGTGCTGCCGACCGGTCTGTCTGTTTTTGCCATCCATTCTTTTGATCCGCTAATCTCTCAACGAGCCCTGTACCTGGCGGTATACCTGTTCTTTTCCTTGAGCTTGATTACTCGCCTGAATTATTTACACCACCAATCCCGCTGGAAAGAAGACCGGACGCTGATGCCGCCCAATCTGAGTATGGATTTCATCCGCTTTGGCCTGATTACTGTCAGCCTGATCGTGGTGATCGCATGGTCAATTCCCAATCTGGCGCGGTCGATCCCTGCAGTACTCGAAGCCACACGACCACTGCGGCAATCCTGGGCCGGGTTGCGCGAGCGCTGGGAAGATGCCTTCGCTTCGCTCCAGTCAACGATCGGCGTCCAGGCCAAGACTTACGCTGATTCTCTTGAGCTTGGCCAGGGTGATGTTCTAACTGACCGGCCCGAATTCAGCGCGATTCCACCGGAGAACATCCCCTTTAGCGTCCGCTATTATTGGCGTGCCTCGGTCTATAATGAATACCTGGATGGCAAATGGTCGAATACCATTTTTGCACCCATTGATTTCGACCCTGATGATGAAGTGTTCTTGCTGCCCGAGGCCGAGAACCGGTGGGAGGGCGAATTCAAGATAACTACCGCCAACTACATCGCCACGCTGTACGGCCCTTCACAGCCAGCCTGGTTTGACCGGGTTGGAACAACCAACTTGATCCTCAACACAGATGGCACCACCGACCTGGCGAAATTTGTCGCCCGAACGACCCTGCGCCCTCAGCAGTCCTACCAGGTCAGGTCGTCCTTATTTACACCTACCGTGAAACAACTGCGTGAAAGCGACCTGGAATACCCGGAGTGGGTCAAGGAACGCTATCTCCAGTTACCACCGACCATCACCGAACGGACCCGCCAACTAGCGCTGGAGATCACCCAGGATTTGGATAATCCCTATGATCGGGCGGTAGCCATCACCAATTACCTGAGAGACAACATCGAATACCAGGAAACTGTACCGCGCCTGCCGGAGGGAGCCGAGCCGGTTGACTGGTTTCTATTCGAATACCAGAAAGGCTTCTGTAATTATTATGCCACGGCGGAGGTCGTCTTGCTTCGCCTGGCAGGTATCCCGTCCCGTTGGTCAATCGGTTACGCGCAAGGCGAGCGACAGGCGGATGGTAGCTATCTTGTCCGGCAGCTTGACGCCCATGCCTGGCCGGAGGTGTACTTCCCTGGTTATGGTTGGGTTGAATTTGAACCGACCGTTTCACAGCCAGAAATTATCCGGCTTTCTGGAGAACCCCTTCTGCCTGACAATGATCGCCTGGCTGAACAAGAAGAACTAGATGCTCTGCGTGCGGATCAACTCCAAGATCGTGAAGAAGCAGATGCCAATTTGACTGGGGAAGATGAAATCCAGTCCAAAATCGCATGGTTACCGATAGTGCTTGGTTTGCTTATTTCGGGCCTGCTGGCGGGCAGCGTCTTGTTGCTAAGGAAATATCGGCCCCGGTTTCGCCTGCCCAGCCTGCCAGTGGTGATTGAAAGCACAATGATTAAGGTTGGCATCCGGCCGCCAAATGCTATTCGCCGATGGGCCTGGCAGGCACAGCTTACACCGCTGGCAAAATCTTACCAGGAGATCAACCGGGCTTTGAACCGCCTGAATAATCCACCCCATGCTACGGATACACCAGCAGAACGGGTGGTGAATTTAGGGGAGAGGCTTCCACCAGCCTCAATCCCGGCCCAAGTCCTGGTTGAAGAATACCAGGTTGCTACCTTCAGTGAACAAAGCGGCGATTATAATACTGCCAAGCAAGCTGGCTTAACCATCCGGAAATTATCGATCAAAGCCGGCTTGAAAAATATCCTTGCCCGGTTGGGCAAACCAGCTCGCCGCCAAACGCCTGAGCGGTGGAAAAACCCTTCTGTATAGGTAGTGTAAACTTTATGGATAACACGCCCAACAACAGACCAGTGAGCTTAATCGACCAGGAATTTACCCAAATTGGTCAGTTAGCTCGCCAGGCTTATGATTTACAGTTAAAAAACCGAAATTTCATCCCGAATGAGGTCGCCGAAGGGCTACAAGCAATCAGCACCACATTGATGCGCCTTTCTAACCAGGCCAATCGCTGGAAAGAAGAGCAGGGCAACCTGGTAGCGCTAACTGAAGTCAGCCAGGTGGTCAACTCGTCCTTAGAAATTGATGAGGTGCTACGGATCGTGATGGACACGATCATCCGGCTGACTGGTGCGGAACGCGGGTTTTTGATGCTCAAGGATGAAACAGGGCAATTTGTTACTCGCACCGCTCGAAACTGGGAGCAGGAGTCATTAGGCTCGTCAGAATTTGCGATCAGCCGATCGGTGGTTGAGCGAGTGGTCTCCACCAGCCAGGCAGTTCTTACCACCAATGCATCAGAAGACCCGCGCTTTGGGGATAAAGAAAGCATCATCATCCATAATATGCGCTCGATTATGTGCGCGCCCTTGAAGGTGAAAGGCGAGCTGACCGGAGTGGTTTATACCGATAACCGCTTTCGGTCGGGGATTTTCTCTGATTCCAAGCTAAATTTGCTGGCTACTTTCGCCGACCAGGCGGCGATTGCGATCGAAAATGCCCGCCTATTTGAATCCGTCCGGCGCAGCCTGGCGGAAGTCACCGAGTTGAAAGATTTGATGGATAATGTCTTTGCCTCAATTGCTTCCGGTGTGATTACCACTGATCTCAGTGAACAAATTACGCTTTGCAACCATGCTGCACAGCACATTTTGGGCAATCTCCACCGAGAAATGGCAGGCTCTCACCTTCAAGATATACTACCTTCGATCGACGACACCAATTCAGCCGACTTTTATGAACAGTTGTCCCAAGTCATTCAGCTGGGGCAACAAATCGTGGGGTTGGAAATCACTCCGACGTTACCAGAACGGGGTGAAGTGGTCCTGAGCCTTAACCTCTCGCCGCTGCGAGACGCATCGCATACCCCCCAGGGTGTAGCGATCGTTGTGGATGACCTGACGGAGAAAAAGCGCCTGGAAGCCCAGCGGCGATTATTTGAGCGAATGGTCTCACCGGTAGTGATCGAGCAGCTCAATCCCGACCAGCTCCAACTGGGCGGGAAGCGGACACAAATTACCGTCCTGTTTGCTGATATCCGGGGCTTTACCAGCTTTAGTGAAAAACTTGACCCGGTTCAATTGGTAACTATTCTGAACCAGTACTTAGCGGCAGCAGCCGATGCAGTCCTGGCGCAAGAGGGCACAATCGACAAATTCCTCGGTGACGCCGTGATGGCCTGGTATAACGCACCAATACCACAACCCGACCATGCTGCACGGGCAGTATTGACCGCCCTGGCCATTCGTTCGGCGATTGAGAAGCTGCAAATCAGTTTACCGGTCGAATCTCGCCTATCCTTTGGGGTGGGGATTCATTATGGCGAAGCGGTTTTAGGCCTGGTGGGAACCGAAAAACGGCTCGAATATACTGCCATCGGCGATTGCGTTAATACCGCCAAGCGCATCCAGGAAAATTCCCTACCCGGGCAAATCCTGATCAGCGCTGAGGTCTACCAACTGGTTGCAGAACTTGTCAAGGCCCAACCCGTCGCTCCGGTGCACGCCAAAGGGAAAAGCCAGCCGATCGAGGTGTACGAGGTTTTCGGTCTGCAATAACCTGGCGGGTCCAGGTTATTGGGTGATCTCTCGATAGCGGTCTGCGAACAACGCCGGCGTCCCACCAGTATGCCAGAACAAGATCGTCTCGTCGCGGGCAAAAAACCCGCGCCGGATGAGATCGATCAGCCCAGCTGCGGCGCGTCCGGTATAGACCGGGTCGAGCAAGATACCTTCCAGGCGCGCAAACCATTGCACGGCTTCGCGCTCCCGCTCGCCCAAGACGCCATACCCACCGCCCAGGTAATCCGAATTGACCAGGATATCTTGCGATGCAAGGCGA
The DNA here is from genome assembly GCA_964484335.1 of uncultured Anaerolineaceae bacterium. GTDB lineage: Bacteria > Chloroflexota > Anaerolineae > Anaerolineales > UBA4823 > CAZAGA01. Next base: position 2,912 of record CAZAGA010000072.1, on the reverse strand, counting down.
ATCTTCTCATCCAGCAAATCGGCGGTCTGGTTAGCCAAATCGGCCACGCGGGCCTGGAGCACATCTTGGGGTTCATCGACGCTGATACCCAGCACCCCGACTGGATAATCGAAAGCGCGCGCTCCCAGCGCTAGACCAGCCTGGGTACCTCCTGAGGACGAAGGGAAAACGAGCCAGTCGGGCGCTTTTTCCAGCAGGTTGCCAGGTTGGGCCTGGCTGATCAACTCCTTCATGGCAAATACGTAACCCGCTGCGCCGGTCGCGTTCGACCCACCATACGGAATTAAGTATGGTCGGCGGCCAGCTTCCCAAGCTTGCTGGAAGGTAGCTTCGAGGGTCTGAGTGCGAGAGGCGCGCTCTGTCCAGACAATCTCGGCGCCAAACAATTGGTCCAGGAGCAAATTCCCCGAGGAAACCGGCAGCGGATCTCCAGCCAGAACTAAAATGCACTTGAAGCCAAAACGGGCAGCCACCGCAGCCACCTGGCGGCAGTGATTGGATTGAACTGCCCCAGCAGTGATTAACGTTTGCGCGGCGTGGGCTTGTGCTTCAGCAACCAGAAATTCTAGCTTGCGGGTCTTATTTCCACCCAGGCCCAAGCCGGTCTGGTCATCGCGCTTGATCAACAAACGTGGGCCATTTAGCGCCGCAGAGAGACGCGCAAGAGGCTCGATTGGGGTGGGTAAATGGGCAAATTTCAATCTTGGGATGTGACGCATTGAAGACCTCCTGTAATTAAGCGCCAAGTTGCTGGCGGGTTTGTTCTTTTCCTCGCCGGCGCATGAAATTTAGAATCTTGGGCAGCGCCTGGGTATAAAGCCAATAGCCCCAGGGCCGGACAGGCAAATCCCAGGCGCCAATGTGACGAACCAACCGGCCGCCCAGACCTTCTTTGAAACGGTACACGCCCCACATCGGGTCAGTCTCATCCAGCCGATCTGGCGCACCCCACAGATCATAAACATGACAGCCCCTTTCTTTAGCCCGCTGGATTGCCCGCCACTGGAGCAGGTAATTGGGCATTTTCTCCCGTTGCGCCTGGCGAGACATGCCATACAGGTACCAGGCGGTATGGGAAAAAGAAAACAAGAACAGGGCTGCAACTGGCTCGTTGTCTGCCTCGGCGATGAAAACTTCGGCCAGTCCCGCCTGCAGGAAAGTCTGCCAGACGGTTTGGTAGTATTCTTCGCTGCGAATCACAAACCCATCCCGGAGCGAAGTTTCGGCATACATCTGGTATAACAAGGGAAGATCGGCCAGCGTGCCCTGGCGAATGGTTACCCCTTTGCGTTCGGCCAGGCGCAAATTATAGCGGGTCTTCTGTTTCATATTCGCCAGCAACTCCACCTCGCTCAAATGCAAATTGAGCAGTACGGTATTGCGGAACTGAATTTGTTCTTCCGATTCACGCCAACCCATTTTCACCAATTCGGAGCACAACGCCTGGCCGAGATCGTCCGTGCTGCTGTGCGGTAATCCTGGCCAACCGGTACCCAAGGAAATATCCGGATCGATTTTGATGAACAGCGCTCCCTGACGGCGCGCCAGGCTGGCCAGGTCCGAGAGCACCTGCCGGCGGAGCTCGGCATGCTGCCAATCCAAAAGGGGCCCTTTTGGAACATACATCACTTTGATCGACAAGCCCCCAAAATGGATCGCGCGGGTCAGGATCATAGCTGCCGCAGCTACCTGGCACACTGGGACTTCGGCCGGGTTCTGAATTGCTGTCATAACCGGAGCGGACTGCTCTTTCGCACGAATCCAAAGGTAATGAGCAGCTTGCCAACCAAAACGATTTTTTACCTCGCCCCAGTGGTTGCTCTGCAAAACATGGGCGCCAGGCAGAGCGCTGATGTGTTCATTCCAGGAGCGAGAAGGTTTCATGTCACGCTCCGCTGGCGGTTTCTCAATTTCAGCATAATCTTATAAAGGCGATAGAGAAACGGCTGGTAAACGCGTTCATAGGGGCCGGCTGAACGGCAGACCTGGCCTCCAAAACCACGCTTGAAACGGTAAACACCCCACAGACCATCGGAACGTTGTGTGAAAGTGGCTTCTAATTGGCTTTCATCTTCGTCTGGGATACCCCATAAATCATACTCGCTGCAGCCGGCCTGGATTGCCCATTGAATAGCCGCCCACTGCAACAGGTAGGTTGGCATCAGTTCGCGTTGCAGATCGGAGGAAGCGCCATAAAAATACCAGGCTCGCTGGCCGCGTTTAAAAGCCATCAAGCCAGCCAGCAACTCGCCCTGGTATTGCGCCTCAAATAACTCGCATTCCTGGCGAGGATGGAATAGCGCGTAGGCGCGCTGGTAGTAATCCAGGCTGTGCACCCCAAAAACGTCCCGCTGGCCGGTGGTAAGCATCAGGCGGTGGAACCCGTGGAGGTCATCAGATGGACGGACTATCACACCCTTTTTCTGAGCCAGGCGGATGTTATAGCGAGTTTTCTGCTTCATCCGGGCGAGGACGGCCTGCTCACCATCTTGCAAATCGAGCAGGATGGTGCGCGGCGGTTGGATGGATTGGCTGGCAGGCTGGAAACCGGACGGCGGCGAGGCGCCTGGTTCGTCCCAGGTGTCTGGCTCGACAATCAGAAAAATTGTCTTCCAGCGCCGGCAAAGCCGGTCCAGGCCGGGCAAGAACTCACCCCACCGCCACGGTTTTAGATGTACCGGGCCTTTCGGGATATAGGCGATATGCCAGCCCAAGAATAGCGGTCGAAATAAGACCTGCGCCCCGGCCTGGGCGGCTGGATCATCACCGATTAACCAATGATCGGCTTTCCAACCAAAACCTGTTTTGAGCTCTGCCCAGGCTGAGGTTTGAAGCAGGTGCGCTTCAGGATGCTGCAGGATAAAGGCATCCCAGGTTGAAAGTGAAAATTGCGCCATATCGGAATCTTCGGA
>CAZAGA010000071.1:0-12420 GCA_964484335.1 uncultured Anaerolineaceae bacterium | reverse complement strand
TTTTAATGAGAAATAATTCTCAAAATCGGGATGCCAGCCTTCCGGCTTGAATTCACCACTTGCCTTGTCCTGTTTGTATTGACCCTGGTATTCGCCCCGGATGATTTTCTTTATTGCTTCGATAAATTGGTCAACCTCCTCAAGGGTATTGTATAACCCAAATGAAGCTCGAATCATCCCCGGCATATCCGAGCGGTCACCGGCCAACATGGATCCACGCACGGCCTGGGCCTGATCTTCCGTCAGCCCCAGCAGGTGGAGGATATAGGGATGGGCGCAGAAGCAACCGCTGCGTACGCCAATGCCGAATTCATAGCCCAAGATCGCAGCAGCTTTAAAATGCAGCATGCCTTTGATTTGAAGTGGGATGACCCCCAAGCGTTGGCTGGCGTGCTCGGGATTGGTGTCGCCAAAAATCTGGATCTCTGGGATCTCTGCCAGCCGCCGTAGGGCATGTGCGGTCAGCTCAGCCTCGTGTTGGGCAACCTGGTCCATACCGATCGCTTCTAGTTGGTGTATTGCAGCGGCCAGGGCAACCGCGCCGATTGTATTCGGACTGCCAGCTTCATCGCGATCGGGGGGTTCGGCCCAGATGACATCATCCAAGGTGACGATTTCGACCGTTCCACCACCGCGGAGATCTGGATCCCCATGCTCGAAGGTTGAGCGCCGCCCGACTAAGGCGCCGGTTCCAAACGGGGCATACATCTTGTGTGCCGAGATGGCAACATAATCCAGGTGACCCGGATCATCCAGGGAAAGCATATTCACTTTACGGTGCGGGGCCAGCTGTGCACAATCTGCCAAGAATTGAGCGCCGACAGCGTGGGCCTTTTCGGCCAGGTGGTGGATGGGATTGATGTAGCCGGTCACATTGCTCGCGCCAGAGATTGCCACTAGGGCGATCTGCCCGGAGTAGCGCTTGAGCAGTGCGTCGTAATTCGCTTCATCTAAACGTCCATCTGCAGAAAGAGCGATATGGATTGTCCGTGCCACGCCTCGCCAGGGCAAGTCGTTGGAATGGTGTTCCATTCCACTAGTTAGGACAATATTTCGCTCGCTGGAGAAAGGAAACCGGCGAGCAAGTTTGTTGATCGCTTCAGTGGTATTTTTCCCAAAGATACAGGTGTGCTCAACCGGATTCGCTCCCAAGAAATGGCTTACGATCTGGCGCGCCTGCTCGTAAGCATAGGTGGATATCTGGCTTTTGAACCCAGTGCCGCGGTGAACGCTGCTGTAATAAGGCAGGAAGCTGTTGATCGCATCTTGAACTGCTTTCAATGCTGGGGTTGAAGCAGCGTTATCGAGGTTGATATACTTGCGCGCTTTGCCGGCCAGCAACGGGGTCCTCGAATCGAGGCCAACAAACAGGGAATCATATGCAAGGGTTGAAGCGTGATTAGTAGGCATTGGGTTTAGTCCATTCGAAAAAGATTAGGTGGGCTTGATTATACTCAGGTTCTGCGGAGACCGATAGTAAAACCATTCTTGGCAAAAGTTGCAATTTGACAATCTATACGCAAGAATATTTTAAGATAACGAACTTAAAAAAGACTTGCTTTTCAGACCTTATTAGTATATACTTTGGTTAAATAGTGGATTAAAGTGGGAGGAAGTGGATTAAAGGATCCGCTTTTTCCCTAGAAACGCCGGGGTGGGCCGGCGTTCTGAATTTAATGGACAGGTTAGAACTAATGTTCTTTGGAGAATTTTACCACACTTTGGATGAAAAGGGGCGCTTAACAATCCCGGCCGACTATCGAAAGTTGTTGGCTGGCGATGACGGTGCTTTTCTGATGCGTGGCTTCGATAAGAACCTGATCCTGATTTCGAACAAGTTGTTTTTTAAACTGAATGATAGTGTAAATCAGTTAAGCCTTACAGATCCTTCTGTGCGTTTGCTCCGGCGGTTCCTGTTTTCCGGCGCAGCCCAGCTGACATTTGACAAAATTGGGCGTATTCTGGTACCGCAATATTTGCGGGCTGTTGCGGAAATTGAAAATGAGGTGGTTATTGCTGGTGTGGGCAACTATGCTGAGATTTGGTCGCCGGCATTGTGGGCTGCTCAGCAAGCCCAGTTTAATGATCCCAGTGTGACGGCTGGCAGCTTTATTGCTTTTAATTTGACTTCCAATTAAGGATGCGACGTGGCCGAGGGTCACAGTGCTGTTCTTTACCAGGAATGTATACAAGGGCTTCAGCCAAAGCCGGGTGGCCGTTATGTGGATGCCACGCTTGGCGCAGGAGGCCACAGCCTGGGAATCCTGGATGCCAGTGCACCGGACGGACAGCTTCTGGCGATGGATGTTGATCCGCAGGCTCTGGAGATCGCCCGGCAGACCTTGCAACCGTTTTTGGAGCGGGCCAGGATCATCCAGGCCTCTTACACAAGTCTGGTTGTGCATTTGTCAAACGTTGGCTGGGATATGGTGGATGGCATCTTGATTGATCTGGGCGTTTCGTCAATGCAGTTCGACACACCTGAGCGTGGTTTTTCATTTCAGCATCCCGCCAGGCTAGATATGCGATTTGATCCACTCAACCCGCTCACTGCAGCAGACCTGGTGAATGACCTGCCCGAGCAGGAGCTGGCGGATCTTATCTTCCGGTATGGCGATGAACCTGCCGCCCGTCGGATTGCTCGTTTGATCGTTCAAAACCGGCCGGTGTTGACTACCACTCAACTGGCTGAGATGGTTTTGAAAGCCACTGCCGGCCAAAGGCATACGAGAGATTCGCATTCGGGGTCGAAGAAATCTATCCACCCAGCCACGCGCACTTTTCAAGCGCTAAGGATTGCGGTAAACCGGGAATTAGAAGCCCTGGAAAGTTTTCTTCCTCAGGCATTAGCTGCCCTGGCTCCAGGGGGGCGGCTAGCGGTGATTTCGTTTCACTCGCTTGAGGATCGGATTGTCAAGACGTTTTTCCGACGCGAGAGTCAGGATTGCCTTTGCCCTCCTCGCCAACCGGTTTGTACCTGCGGTCACCAGGCCCAGCTTCACGAGATAACTCGTAAGCCGGTCCTACCCCAACCAGAAGAAGTCGCTCGTAATCCCCGCGCTCGTAGTGCTCGGTTGCGGATTGTTGAAAAACTTTCGGGATCAATGTCAGGTAAAACTGGCATACTTGTTGCAAAGCAGTAAATGGGCCAAATGATCAAGCATTGGACAGGTGTATTCACCGAGTGGGCCTATTGTCTTGCAACAGGAGGATAAATGGAACGAGTGGAACGACTTTCACAGGCTTATTCCCAAGCGCCTTGGCGCCGTCAGATGCAGCTCTTAGGGCTGTTTCTGCTGGGCGTGGTATTCATGGCTCTTGTTGCCAGCATATACTTAAGTGTATCGGCTCGTTCTAGCGCGATCGGCCGCGAAATCCAGGATAAGCAGGTTGAAATTCTGCTTGAAAAGCGCCGGATTGCCCATATGAAGGGTCAGCTTGGTCAGTTGTATTCCTCGGAGCAGATGGAGCCGCGCGCCAGGGGGCTTGGGTTCCGGGAGATCGATCCCGATGAAGCCTTCTACGTAGTAGCTCCCGGCTATATGGACCGGCAAACTGCAGTGATAGCCCCGGCGTACACTCCTAACCTGGTCAGCGCCCCAGACTTGCCGCCTGAATATACCGAGTCGCTGTTTGCCTGGTTACAGAGGCAGTTTAACCAAAAAATCTTTCCGTTATTTAAGGTGCGGCCATGAAAATCGAGCAATCCTGGCGATATTTGCTGGTTGGGGCAATTCTGTTGGCATTGCCCATTTTAATTTTATTCCAGCTACTGCGCATCCAAACCAACCCAGATCAACGCGAGGAGTTTAAATCACAGCTTGAGAACCTGCTAGGCGAAACCGCCACATTAACCCCACCGCGCGGCTTGATTTACGATCGCTGGGGCAACCTGCTGGCTGGAAATCAAACCGTTTACGAGGTCGGCGCCGAGCTTCCTCAGGTTGAAAATGCTCGTGCGATTGCTTTGGCGACTAGCCTGGTTCTTGGGATGGATTATAACGAGATTTACAACACGATTACTAATCAGGTAAATCCGGATCTGGTTCACGTGACAATTTCCAAAGGCGTCACCCAGGCTCAATACGAGAAATTGGCTGGCATGCGCGAAGATTTTGAGGGGGCAAACCTTGGCTTGACCGGTAAAGATTCACCTAGCCTGGCAGGGCTATCTTTCCGGGCGTATCTCCAGCGCACTTATCCAGAAAAGTCGTTGGCTTCGAATTTGCTTGGTTTTGTCAACAATGATGGCGTGGCTTATTATGGGGTTGAACAATGGTATGACGATTGGCTGAGTGGGAAAACCCAGCAGTACTATTGGGCTTATAACCCGGTTGAAGCCAGCCTGGTGCCTGACGTGCCGGATGGATCCAGCTTGATTCTGACGATCGACCGTGAGATCCAAGCCAGCATGGAGAACCTGGTGGATGAGGTAATTGATCAAACCGGTTCTGATTCTGCTTCTATTGTGGTGCTTGACCCGAGAACAAATGATATCCTGGCCATGGCGACCACCCCCCGGGTGGACTTGAACCGGTTTTGGGATGTGCCGAAGATCTTCCAAGGGGAAACGCCGTTCAACCGGGCGGTAAGCAGCATGTACGAGCCGGGTTCGGTCTACAAGGTTTTGACCATGGCCGCCGGCCTGGATAGCGGCGCGGTGAAAGTGGATACCGAGTTTCTGGATCAAGGCGTTATTACCATCGGCGGTAATCCAATCACCAACTGGAACCAGGGGGCGTGGGGCCCGCAAGACATGCAGGGTTGTATGCAGCATTCATTGAACGTCTGCCTGGCCTGGATTGCCAAGCGGATGGGCGTTACAACCTTTTATGACTACATGGAACGCTTTGGGATCGGCCACCTGACCGGGGTAGACCTGGCCGGAGAGATACCTGGCCGGTTGAAAGTACCTGGCGACTCTGATTGGTACGAGGCGGACCTGGGAACAAATTCCTTCGGCCAGGGTGTGTCAGTTACCCCTTTGCAGATGGCCGTAGCCGCTTCCGCGATTGCCAATGATGGCAAGATCATGGCTCCACATATCGTTCGTGCCCGCGTTGCCCAAGGTTATCAGATCGAGGTCAAGCCAGAAGTGCTCAGTGCGCCGCTCTCAAAAGAAACTGCTAATGCCTTAACGGAGATGCTGGCTCGCTCACTAGAGACCGAGTCATCGGATGCTCTCGTCGAGGGCTATCGATTGGCAGGTAAGACTGGTACGGCGCAAATCCCAACTCCGTTTGGATACACTTCGGATTTGACCAATGCCTCCTTCATCGGTTGGGGTCCGGTTGACGATCCACGTTTTTTGGTTTATGTCTGGCTGGAGAAGCCGAAAACCTCGGTCTGGGCCTCTGAAGTCGCTGCTCCGGTTTTCAGCGAGGCAGTTAAACGGCTGGTGGTTTTAATGAACTTGCCTCCGGACGATGTCCGGCAGGAATTATTGGGCCAGTAGTATGGAAATAAGGTCAAAGAGACCGGTATGTTGACGCTTGCAGTGATCCTAGAAGGATTGACTGGTCTGACACCCGACCAGATCATCGAGGCTGGATCCAGGAATCACCTGGTTGCAGCCAAGGTGGCTGAGGCGCTCCGCCGTTCGATCAATGGTGGGGTGATCGACTCGCGGCAAGATTGCTCTGGCTCGGTCTTTGTTGCACTACCAGGCGAGAACGTCGATGGCCACGAATTTGTCAACGATGCCTTTCGACATGGCGCGGTTTTGGCCCTGGTTCAAAGAGAGCTGCCCCAGCTCCAATCCGTATTAGATTTGCGCCAGCCACTTGCAATCGAAAAGATAGCTGCTACGTTAGCATTCCTGGAACCCCGTGCACCGCTTAGCTTATTGGTAGAAGACAGCCTGCTTGCTCTGCAAGGGATTGCTGGCTTTTGGCGCAGTCGCTTGACGGTCAAGGTGATTGGAATTACTGGCAGCGTTGGAAAATCAACCACCAAAGAAGTAATCGCCGATGTCCTCAGCCAGCGCTTTCGGGTTCTTAAAAGTCCTGGAAATCTAAATAACGAAATTGGCCTTCCGCTCAGTATGCTGAGCCTGACCGAGGAACATGAGCGAGCTGTACTTGAAATGGGTTTTTACGTCCCAGGAGAAATTGCCCTTTTATGCAGGCTGGCCCAACCACAGATCGGTGTGATTACCAATATTGGAACCGTCCATGCTGAACGGGCTGGATCGCAGGAAGCGATTGCCATGGGAAAGTCTGAGTTAGTTCAAGCTCTGCCGCCTGCGCCGCAAGGAGTAGCAATATTAAATTATGATGACCCGTGGGTCTTGGGAATGGCGGAAAAAACCCAGGCAAAAGTCTTTTTCTACGGCCTATCTCCCCAAGCCCATCTCTGGGCGGATGGGATCGAAGGCCTGGGCCTGGAAGGGATACGATTCCGGCTTCACTATCGGAATGAGATCCTTCATCTGCGAGTGCCATTAATCGGCCGTCATTCAGTGCATACTGCCCTGCGAGCTGCGGCAGTAGGTTTGGTGGAAGGCCTGACCTGGCAGGAAATCGTTGCTGGTCTGCACTCTGAACGCACTCAACTTCGCCTGGTATCGGTTCGGTCCGAGGTAGGCGCCTTAATCCTGGATGATACTTATAATGCCTCGCCAGAATCCACTTTGGCGGCATTGAACCTGCTGGATGAGCTAAGTGGGCGGAAAATCGCTGTGCTTGGCGATATGCTCGAGCTTGGCCCATACGAGCGAGAGGGTCATGAAACCGTAGGCGCTAGAGCAGCAGATGTGGTAGATGAATTGATCACAGTTGGCGAGCGGGGCAGGCTGATTGCCAACGCCGCCTGGCAGGCCGGGCTGTCAAAGAGGGCGATCAGTGTTTGCTCCGACAACCAGCAGGTGATCGATTACCTGCGCGATCGCCTGCGCGTGGATGATGTGGTGCTGGTAAAAGGCTCGCGAGGCATGCGAATGGACACCATTGTTGCTGGCCTGGAGGCGAAAGGATGACCGATAGCGCTTTATCGCTTTCACTGGCCGGACTGAGCTTCATCCTGACGGTTATCTGGGGCCCACCCTTGATCCGTATTCTGCGCTATTTCAAGGTCGGCAAGCAGATCCGGGTGGAAGGGCCGGAGCGCCATTTCAGCAAGCTTGGCACTCCAACCATGGGTGGCGTGATGATTATCCTGCCAGTCCTGATGGTTACCCTGTTGCTCAATGCGGCTTCTTTAATCGGCATTAAATATTCCGGCCGGTCGATTTTATTGCCTCTAGGCGTCTTGGTGCTGTTTGCCATCCTGGGTGCGGTGGATGATTGGGAGGGTTTGCGAGGCCGGCGAAAGGGACAGGGAATGCGGGCACGCACCAAGCTACTCCTTCAGGTGATCATCGCTCTGGTCGCAGGTTTTGGCTTGTGGTATGTCCTGGATGCCCCTGGCGGATATTTTCCAGGAATCCAGGGCGAATGGGAACCAGGTTGGTGGTATGTCTTCTTGGCGGCTTTCATCATTGTGTCTGAGTCGAACGCGGTCAACCTGACTGATGGTCTAGATGGATTGGCTGGCTTGATCTCAGCAACTGCTTTTGCGGCTTATGGCGTGATCTCTCTGATCCAGGGCCAGGTTTACCTGGCGCAGTTTTGTTTTGTCTTGGTTGGCGCTCTGTTTGGATTTCTTTGGTTCAATGTTCACCCTGCCGCATTATTCATGGGCGATACGGGCTCGCTGGCGCTTGGGGCAACCTTGGGGACGGTTGCTTTGATGACCGGACAGTGGCTGCTCTTGTTGGTGATTGGGATTATGCCCTTGAGTATTATCCTAAGCGTCGTCTTGCAGGTTACTTATTTCAAGCTGACCGGCGGTCGACGTTTATTGAAGATGTCTCCACTCCACCATCATTTCGAGTTGTCTGGTTGGAGTGAAACCCAGGTGGTTCAGCGTTTCTGGTTGATCAGCCTGCTGGGCGCGTTGATCGGCGTCGCACTCGTGTTCGCATAAAGATGAGAATGGAGACGATCCTCGAAGAGGTCGATGGAATGACAGCCCTGGTAGACCTTCACGCAAAATGGAATGGCTTGACGATCTTGATCGTCGGAGCTGCCCGCCAGGGCCTGGCGCTGGCTGCCTACCTGGCGCGTAAAGGTGCCCGGGTGGTGCTGAACGACCAGCGTACAGAAGGGGAATTGGCGAGTGCACGGGCTAGCCTGGCTGAAGACCTGGGTTCCTTTTCCAGCCGGGTATCCTGGGCGTGTGGAGGTCATTCGTTGGATTTGTTGGCCGGGGTGGACCTGGTCTGTGTATCGGGTGGTGTTCCATTGGATCTGCCTTTGATTGCTGAGGCAATTCGCCTCGGTTTATCGCTCTCAAACGACTCCCAAATCTTCTTGGAAGCTGTCCCTTGTCCGGTAGTCGGCATTACGGGCTCAGCGGGAAAAACCACCACTACGACCCTGGTTGGCAGGATTGCTGAAGCTAGCGGCAGGTATCGAAAGGTCTGGGTAGGAGGAAACATCGGCCTGCCTTTGATCAACCTGGTTGACCAAATGACCGCTGATGACCTGGTGGTAATGGAGTTGTCGAGTTTTCAATTAGAGATTATGACCTGCTCGCCCCAGGTTGCCGTAGTGTTGAATATCACACCGAACCACCTGGATCGGCACTCGACGATGGAAAACTATACTGCCGCCAAGGCTCATGTTCTTGATTATCAGCTCAACCAGGACCTGGCGATCCTGGGGCGCGATGACCCTGGCAGTTCTGGCTTGATTGACCGGGTCAAAGGGCGGTTGCTGACCTTTGGATTGAGCCCCCTAGCGTCAACGGCTGAAGGTGTTGAGTTGATCGGCGATACCATTTACTTCCGCAGGCCTGGAAATTCCGACCGGGCCATTATGGATCGGGCCAAGATCCAACTACGCGGTGAGCATAACTTGCTGAATGTCATGGCGGCCTGCGCCATCGCTGCCGGGCTCCACTTACCGATTGAAGCGATCCTAGCTGGTGTGGAAGGTTTTGGTGGAGTGTCTCACCGTCTGGAGCTGGTTCGTCGCTGGCGGGGCGCTGCCTGGTATAACGACTCGATTGCCACTGCACCGGAACGGGCAATGGCGGCCATTCGTTCTTTCAGCGAGCCCTTGATTGTTTTAGCTGGCGGCCGCGATAAGAAGCTGCCCTGGGAAGATTTTGTCCGCCTGGTTTACCAACGGGTGGATCACCTGGTGGTCTTTGGGGAAGCTGCTTCTCTGATTGAACAAGCCTGCCAGCAAGTCAGCCCTGAATTTCAAAACCAGCCGGGCCTTCGCTTGCAAGCAGATCCACTTACCATCACGCGCTGCCCCAACCTGTTCCAGGCTGTACGGGCAGCAGCTGACCTGGCGAATACGGGAGACGTGGTCCTACTTTCGCCGGGAGGGACCAGCTTTGATGAATTTCGTGATTTTGAGGAGCGTGGACAATGTTTCGCACAATGGGTCAAAGAATTGGATTGAGACCAAACTCCACTGGAGTCCCCACTGCGTCTTCTTCTCGCCCGATCCATCTCCGGGTGGATTTGACGTTGGTACTTACCGTCGCGCTCCTGTTGGTGTTCGGAATCTTAATGGTTTACAGCTCCAGCTATGATATTTCATTCAGGATGGATGGAGACCCATTTGGGATCGTCCGCCGCCAGTCCTTGCTCATGCTGCTCGGAGTTGTGGGCGCCGCTGTATTGACTTTCATCGATTACCATTTTTACCAACGTGTTGCAGTGCCGATTATTGCCGTTACTATTCTCGCTCTGGTAGCAGTCCAGTTCACAAGCAGTGCAGATTCGCTTTACCAACGAACCCTGCTGCCGGACTCGGTCCAGCCTTCTGAGTTGGCAAAACTGGCGATTATTATCTATCTGGCAGTCTGGTTATTCTCCAAGCGGGATGTGCTCCATGATGTTCAATTTGGCCTGGCGCCGCTGGCCATCATTCTCGGTGTAGTCAGTGGGTTAATTGCCATTCAACCTGATTATAGCGCCATGATCACCATACTGGTCCTGGGTGGTGCGCTCTTCTTCCTGGCTGGTGCCGCTATTCGGCAGCTTGCGATCCTTGCCGTCCTGACTGGCCTGGCTGGTATGGTAGTCTATATTGCCAAAAAAACGGTTAGTGCCCGTGTGGAAGGTTTTATTGCTGGCATCCGCAACCCGCTCCAGGCGCCGGACCAGGTCCAGCGCTCCATCGAATCGTTTATTAACGGTGGCTTGTTTGGCGTTGGGATTGGCAAAGGTCAGACCAAATTGACTGCTTTGCAGTTTCCGCATACAGACAGCGTTTTTGCTGTGGTGGGGGAAGAAACTGGGATGTTAGGGGCGATCTTCTTGTTGGCTTTGTTCTCCGTCTTGTTGTGGCGTGGGTTCAAAATAGCCAACCAGGCCCCAGATCAGCTCGGTTCACTTCTGGCTGCTGGCCTGACCTTGTGGATCGCTTTTGAGGCCTTCATCAATATGGCTTCAGTGGTCAGCTTGATCCCCTTTGCTGGCAACGCATTACCTTTTATCAGCGTTGGTGGGTCGAGTCTTGTAATGACCCTGGCGGCGATTGGTATTTTATTGAATATATCGAGACTTTCAGTCCAAAACCAGGATGCAAACGGGAGGACGTTCAGTGAGGTTGTTGATTTGCGCGGGCGGAACCGGCGGCGGCGTGTATCCCGCTCTGACCGCTCTGCGAGCGCTCACCCAGAAGTTTCATAGCGCCTCGCACGAGCTATCAGTGTTGTGGGTCGGTGGAGTCGGCGGCATGGAGGAAGACCTGGTCAACCGGGCTGGTGTTGCTTTTAAGAGCATCCCGGCCGCTGGAGTGCATGGTGTTGGCTGGAAAGCCCTACCTGGAAACCTGCTTCGCTTAATGCGTGGCTTTTGGGCTTCGCGCCAGATTTTACGCGATTTCCAACCCGATGTCTTGCTCTTCACCGGCGGTTACCTGGCGGTCCCAATGGCCCTGGCTGCCCAAAAATTGTTTGGGCGAAAGATGCCTGCCTTGCTACTTACACCCGATATTGAGCCCGGTCTCGCTCTACAAACCCTGGCTCGTTTTGCCCAGGTGATTGCTGCACCGGCGGAAGACTCGAAGGATCATTTCAAGCGCCCGGAACGAATTGTGGTCACCGGTTACCCGGTCCGCCCGGAGTTACTGGCATTTGAGCGCAGCCAGGCCTTTGAACTTTTCAAATTAGAAGCTGGTCTGCCGGTTTTGCTGGTGCTGGGTGGCAGCACCGGCGCCCAGTCGATCAATCGGGGCTTGATCAGTCACCTGGAAAGCCTGCTTCCAAAATTGCAGATCATTCACCTGACCGGCCAACGTAATTGGGAAGAGGTGCAAAAGGCTGTTCGGGACTTGCCAATTGAAATCGCAGATCGCTACCATCCTTTCCCTTATTTACACGAGGAGATGGGCGCCGCGTTGCGGTCGGCTGATTTAGTGGTCTCGCGGGCAGGCGCTTCGAGCCTTGGGGAATACCCGGCTTTTGGTTTACCGGCTGTACTGGTTCCATACCCCCATGCCTGGCGCTACCAGCAGGTCAACGCCGAATACCTTGCCCGCCAGGGTGCGGCCAGGATTTTGGAGGATGTTGACCTGGATCGGAAATTAGGACTGGTGGTAACGGATTTATTGGATCACCCAGAGGAGTTGGCCAGCATGCGCCAGGCAATGCAAAGGCTGGCCCGCCCGGATGCTGCTCAGCAGATTGCCGAGTTGATCGCAAGCCTGGGCCTGCGACCGGACCTTCCGCTAGAAATTCGGAGCCTTTCATGATCACCTTAGGCCTGACATTTTGGATTTTCCTGATTATTTTCGGCGTGATCGGCGCGATGCGGGGCTGGGCCAAAGAATTACTGGTCAGCTTCAGTGTGCTGGTGGCCCTTTTTATACAGGAAATAATGAAAAGGATCCCACCTTTGGCCAAAGTTTTTGAGCAAACCGATAGCACTGGTTTCTGGGTGCCAGCAATCCTGTTGATGGTGCTTGTCTTCGCAGGATACCAGACACCGATGATCATGCGATTTGCTTCTGGCAAGTTGGTGCGCGAAAAGCTTGCCGATGTTCTGTTGGGATTTTTCATTGGTATGTTGAACGGTTACTTGATTTTTGGCACCTTATGGTTTTTCCTGGAAAAAACGAAATACCCTTTCGAAGGGATTACCGCTCCAGACCCGGTGCCGTTCATTGTTAACTATTTGCCACCCGCAATTTTGAACAACAATATGCTCTTCGCGGCGGTAGGAGTGGCTTTCTTATTCGTTCTTCTTGTTTTTATCTAGGTTGTACAGGAGTTTTCGGTTCATGATTCAGCGTGTGCATTTCATCGGGATTGGTGGGACTGGCCTTTCGGCAATTGCCTTGGTCCTTCTTGAGCGTGGCATTCCGGTGAGTGGTTCAGACCGCCAGGCTTCGCAGCAGACTTTTCGGCTGCAGGCGG
>CAZAGA010000070.1:0-12650 GCA_964484335.1 uncultured Anaerolineaceae bacterium | reverse complement strand
GATCTTCTTATGGGGGTCTGCTATTTTGTTGATCTTTTATGTCTTTTAGCCGGGCTGGCTAAACCAGGTCTTTTATGCCGGCAATATCAGCGCTTGCCCCCGGTAAAATAATCCTGTTCGGTGAACACGCCGTCGTATACGGCCGGCCAGCGATTGCAGTGCCAGTGCAGCAGGTGTCTGCCCGGGCGGTCGTCACCGCCGAGCCCAGGCTGCCCGGTAGGTCGGTACGCATTCAAGCCCCAGATATCGGCCTGGAGGCTTCTCTGGCTGAGCTGCCAACCTTGCATCCTTTGAAGATTGTAATCGAGGGAGTTTTCGATGCCTTACAGGTCGCCCATCCCTTAGCGTTGACCTTACGGATCACCTCCACGATCCCGCTCGCGGCTGGGCTCGGATCGGGGGCTGCGGTCTCCGTGGCAGTTATTCGGGCCTTGTCTGCTTTCCTGGGCCAGCCACTCTCGGATGAACAGGTATCGTCGATCGCCTATCAAGCTGAAAAACGGCATCATGGTACGCCCTCAGGAATTGATAACACGGTGATTACCTACAATCAGCCAGTTTATTTTGTGCGTGGGCAGCCCCTGGAGACCTTCCGAGTAGCGGTGCCCTTTACCTTGGTGATTGGTGATAGTGGGGTTAAAAGCCCTACTTCGGTAGCAGTTGGCGATTTACGCCAACTTTGGGAGGCGCATAAACAGGATTACGAGGGGTTGTTTGATGCGGTGGGCAGGATTACGGTCATCGGTCGCCAGTTGATCGAAGAAGGTCGTCCATCCGAATTAGGCCCGCTGATGGATGAAAATCATCGCTTGCTCCAGCAAATGAGCATTTCCTCTCCTGAGCTGGATCGCCTGGTGGATGCCGCCAGAACCAGCGGGGCATTAGGCGCCAAGCTCTCTGGCGGCGGCCGGGGAGGCAATATGATTGCATTGGTGACTTCCGAGACTTCTACGCAGGTCGCGGCAGCTTTATTTGCAGCAGGCGCAGTCCGGCTCATTATGACCCAGGTCAGGTGATTATGAGCCTGCAGTTCTTGAAGCTCGGTGGTTCACTGATCACGCGTAAACAGGTTCCTCAGTCTGCCAGGCCTGAAGTATTGATGAGGCTGGCGGAAGAAATTCAACACGCCTGCCAAAATGACCCACAGCTGCAGCTGGTACTTGGACATGGTTCGGGTTCTTTCGGGCACGTCTCCGCCAGCCGCTACGGTACTCGCCAGGGGGTTCACAGTCCCCAGGAGTGGCTCGGTTTTGTCGAAGTCTGGCGTGATGCCCAGGCTTTAAACCGGCTGGTTGTGGATATCCTTGGCGAGGCAGGACTACCGGTGGTTGGCTTGTCGCCCCTGGCCAGCGTTACTGCTCGGGACGGCAGGGTTATTAGCTGGGATTTAACGCCTCTCCAAGCCGCCCTCCAGCACGGCTTGATACCGGTCGTCTATGGAGATGTGATCTTTGATTTCCAACGCGGTGGGACAATCCTTTCCACCGAAGATCTGTTCTTCTATCTAGCTGGTAAATTAGCTCCTCGCCGGATATTGTTGGCTGGAATCGAAGCTGGGGTTTGGGCGGATTATCCAGCCTGCACTCGCCTGGTCGCGGAGATTACCCCGGAAAGCTATTCAGAGGTGATTTCGAAGCTGGCGGGCGCGCAGGCTGTCGACGTCACCGGCGGGATGGCCAGTAAGGTCCAGCTCAGCCTTGATCTGGTGAAGATGGTTCCCGGTCTGGAAATTATGATCTTTTCTGGAGAACAACCCGGATTAACCGAATCAGCCCTGGCAGGTTCTTCTCCAGGTACTTTGATCCATGAATTCCCGTTCGCCGGCCACTAGGAAGTCTTATAAATTTCAAATATCCTTCTGACGTGATTCTTGCATTGCTGGGTTAAATTAGGGACATAAGATAAACTCAATATCTTAAGGAGGTAAATTTTATGTCAAACCTTACACGTTGGAATCCGATGGATGAAATGCTGACCCTGCGTAATGCCATGGATCGCCTCTTCGATAACGCCTTTGTCGGGCCAAACCAGGCCTGGCGACCCGATGCCTTCGGCGTGGCGGTTGATGTTATCGAAGATCCAGAAGCCTTTGTGGTCAAAGCATCGCTTCCGGGGATCAAACCGGAAGACCTGGAAATCACTTACAACAACAATGTCTTGACTGTCAAAGGCGAGATCAAAGAAGAGACGGATGTCGAAAAAGCTCGTTATCACTTGCGCGAGCGCCGCTATGGCAGCTTTACCCGCAGCTTCTCAATGCCCACCCCAGTCAATGTCGACACGATAAAGGCAGATTACGAACAGGGCGTCCTGACCTTGACCCTGCCCAAGGCTGAAGAAGCCAAACCCAAGCGCATTCCAGTCCACGGCGCCAAGATGATCGAAGCCAAGATTGCTTCGAATAAAAACTAAGTTTCTTCTTCTCAATCCCCTTTTTGAACACGCCATTCTTTCATTTGAATGGCGTGTTCTTTTTCATGCTGGAAACTGTCATTGGCAACCCACTCTTCGAGTGCTTTTTGACCAGCCCAGGGATAATGATTGGGTGAGGATAGTTCCAATTCGCTGAACTTTTCCAACCTGCGGATCGTTTGCTTCCGAACATTGATGAAATCTTCAAAAACTCGCTCGAAAGGCCTGTCGCGGTAGGTTTGATGCCATTCCTGGTTGGTGGCATCGACATCGATTTTCGAAAAATGTAGTGTGGTAGGTTTTTGCCCTTGCTGGATCTGCCAGAGCAGTTTAACCAGTTCGGCCTCCCATAGGCTGAGGTGCACCAGAATATCTTTAACAGACCATTCGCCCACCACGCCTGGTTCGATGAGCTGTTCTGGGGTTAATCCATCCAGGATTTCGAGCATATTTTCGCGTTCATCTTCTAATGCATCAAGGATTTCATCTTTATTCATTGTTCTTTCCCTTTGCGAATAAGATCCAGAGAGCCAATCACTGCGCCTGCGATGATCAACAGCATGGCGATACCGGATACCCAGGTTAACCGTTTACCGCCCACGCTGACCAGAACTAAGGTGGAGGTTAGGGGAGTCAGGTAAGCCAGCGCGCCAATCATGCGTGGGTCACCGCGTTTGAGCGCCGCGTCCCAGGTGAAAAAAGCAGCCCCCATCGGGCCGAGCCCGATCAAGAACAGGTTCAGCCAATTACCGGCGGTCAGGTTTGTAATGGGAAATACCCGACTTCCGCCGCTAATATAATAAATCCCCAAAGCCAGAAAACCGGATACCAGGCAAAATGCGCCAACTGTGCTGGTGGGGAAGGGTGGGAGGCGTTTACTTAGCAAGGAATAGCTTGCCCAGGTCAGGCCAGCTGCCGCCATCAACAAGTAGCCTGGCAAATGTTCGCCCTCCAAATGCAGCCGGCCTCCGCTTAAGATCAACCCTGCCCCGATCAGGCCAATCAAAGATCCCACCAGGTGGTGGAGTTTCAAGTGAGTTCCAGGAAGGAATAATGGAGAAAGGGCAACGATCAGCAAGGGCCAAAGATAATTGATCAGGTTGGCCTCGACTGCGGGCGCATAACGAAAAGCGGTGAAATACAGAAAGTGATACCCGAAAATTCCACCGACTCCCACCGCCATCGTTGCCAGGGAAACCTTCCAGGATTTCACCCACATCAAGCCCCCCAGGCCAGAGATGGTCAGAGCGATGCCCAGGAGGAGAAAAGGAGGAACTTGGTTAAGACGCAATCCTAGGAAAGCCAGGAAGCTCCACAGCAGGATTGTTACTAACGCCAGGCCAGCGGCGACTATCATTAGAAAAATCTTACCCGCCGGGCTGCCGACTGTCAAGCTGTTCATCGGCAATGTAATAATCCGTTATAATCGAGAACAATTTTCATGTGCGATCATTCTTAATTCACCGGAGATATTATGAAAACGATCAACTGGCTGCTGCTCTTCCTGCCTATCGCAGCTTTGGCGGAGTTGCTTCATTGGGGCGACATCCTGATTTTTACTGCCTCGGCCCTGGCAATTATTCCGCTGGCAGGATTGTTGGGAGTGGCAACCGAAGCCTTGGCAGAGAAAACCGGCCCGCGTGTCGGAGGATTGCTGAATGCCAGCTTGGGGAATGCGGCAGAATTAATTATCACAATTATCGCCATCCGGGCGGGGCGGTTGGAATTGGTCAAGGCCTCCATTATCGGATCGATCCTCGGCAATGTCCTGTTGGTGATGGGATTCAGCTTGTTGGTCGGCGGCTTGAAGAATGGGATTCAGAAGTTTAACCGCAGCCATGCTGGCCTGGACGCGACCATGATGATCCTGGCGGTAATCGCCTTGTCTGTACCTTCATTTTTCAATACGGCGATTGAGCCCAATAAGCTGCGGGTGGAAGAGTTTAGCCTTACCGCCGCGGTGGCGATCCTCTTGATTTATGTCCTGTCAATTATATATGGTTTGAAGGGAAAAGGTGCCGAAGAGAATCCCAGCGGACCCAGTGTGAAACCTTCACATACCGGCCCGAAGTGGAGCTCTCGCCAGGCCTTGTTGATCTTGATCGCCTCTGTGGCCGGGATTGCTCTGATGAGTGAATTCCTGGTCGGCTCGGTCGAATCAGTGACCTCGGTGCTGGGCTTTAGCGAATTCTTTGTCGGGATCATCATCATCCCGCTGATTGGTAATATCGCCGAGCACCTGGTTGCAGTGCAGGTTGCTTATAAAAACCAGATGGATCTCAGCCTGGCGATTGCGATCGGCTCTAGCTTGCAAATTGCCCTGTTTGTGGCTCCGGTCCTGGTCTTTCTTTCGCTATTATTAGGAAATCCACTGACCCTGGAATTCAATAACTTTGAGTTGGTCGCGATGATGGCCGCCTCCTTTATCGCTGCCCTGGTTTCACTGGATGGCGAGTCAAACTGGCTTGAAGGGGCCATGCTCTTGATTGTATATGTGATCCTGGCCCTGGCCTTTTTCTTCCTGCCAGCCAGGATTTAGAGCTTTTCACTGTTTTGGGTTATGCTTTGCCAGGCGGCTCGCCAAAGGTCGTCTGGTTGATACGGTTTATGGGGGCCAACTGGATGCTGGCTTCCTGTATCGCCAGCAGAGCAGCTTTCCTCAGCAATCCTGCTGCATCCGCCTGCTTGCCGGCTTGGGTTTTAGCCTGGATCCGTACTTGGACAGACCACTCGTTCAGGTTGTTCCACCCCTGGATCTGTGGTGGTTCCAGCAGCATGGATTTAAGTGGCTCTGCCCGGGCTGCCTGGGTAACTGCCGATTGCAGGGTCGTGGTGGCCAGGCTAATATCCGTTTCCAGGCTCAAGTTCAAGTCTACTACAGCGCGGTTCCAGCCTCGCGAACTGTTAGAAAGGGTTCGGATTTCACCGTTCGGGATGGTGATCAGCTTTCCGTTCAGATCACGAACCTGGGTGGCTCGCAGCTCGATCTGCTCTACCGTGCCAATCACCCCATTAACTTCGATGGTTTCTCCGACGTTGAAAGCCTCTTCGAAAAGGATGATTGCTCCGCCGATATAATCCCGAATCAGGGTTTGGGCGCCTAGCGAAACCGCCAGGCCTGCTACCCCGGCGCTGGCCAGGATGGGGGTAATGTTGATGCCAAAAGCTTGCAGTATCATTAGGGTCGCCAGGCTGATGATGATCACTTTCAGCATACCACTCCCGGCCCGCAGCAAGGTTTTCAGGCGCGCCTGCTGGGCTGGAGCGAGCTGCCGCTCTGAAATTCTTCTTTCTAACCGCTTTTGTAATTTGGCGGCAAGTCGTATACCCAGCCAGGCTATCCCCGCAATCACCAGGACACGTAGGATCAAAGCCAGGTGGCTGGTCGTTATTCGGAGTGCTTCGTTTAGAAGGTTTTGCATGATTTTTACAGGGGGAGGCCGAGAAAAGATGCTTCCGAATCACTCGCCAGGGCTATTTTTGTTGGCATTGGAGTCTTCAAACAACTTGTCGGTCGACTTTTTTAGGAAGGTTTCATCGAGGCGGGCATCCCAGTTGTAGATCACGAAGGTGCCTGCCAGCCGGTCGAATAGGGCTCGCCGGCGGCGGCTGAAAAAAATCCAGATCGCTCCAAATGCCCCCAGGACTGGGATCAAAAACTCGGCTGCAAAGCGGATCAGAGCCTGGAGAATACTCGGATGGCGCCCCTTTTCATTGACTACTTTAGTGCCCATGATAATTCCACCGATCGTCGTCCCGATTGCTGTCCAGAGAAAGATGTAATATATTCCGAAGGTGAAATAGGTCACCAGGATGACAAATAAAACACTCCAGCCGGTTGTGGAAGGCGGTCGGCCAATCGCCATCTGCCATAGGCTGTTAGCGTTTTCAAAGATCACACTCCACAGGATATTGCTGATGGCCAGGATAAAAGCCAGGATTAACGCGTCGATGATTACAGCCATCAAGCGCGTGACAAAGCCGGCATAATGATCACGCAGACTGGGTTCGTTCTTTCTTCGGCTGTACATCGAGATTCTCGTTTCGATCTTTTCTACCAGCGCTCGTCGCGCTTTCCTGCCTCGGGCGGAATGGGTTCCATTTTTTGGGGAGGTCGAATGGGTTGTTTCAACAAGCGGCGCAGAAAAGCCTCCATAAATGTATCTGCGGACACGGTGCGCTCGCGGATTTCATCAACAAATTCGGTGGTCAGCCCTGAAGTTTGGGTTTGGACCAGTTCTTGAACTTCCGGGTTTTCGGCCAGCCTCTGGAGAAAACGATCAAAGCTTTCCATCACCGCCGCCTGTCCCAGGGCTCGGCTAGGCGCCGATTCGGTACGTCCGATTTCTTCCAGGCGTTCCAGGTCAGTCTGTAATCGTTCGCTAGCGCCGCTCAACCAATTGCGGGTGAAATCGGTGACGCCCAGCCAGTCGAGCGGCCGGCGCAGTAGGGCAGTCGACCGCCAGGCTGACTGTGGCGCTTGTGTCAACTGTTTGAAAGCCAGGCGGAGATAATTTGGCGATTCAAAAGCCAGGCCAATTAAACGATATCCCCAGCGCTTAGGGAACCAGGGAGCAGTGGTCAGCGTGATGGGGGCAGGCGCTTCGGTTTGGGTTTCGGCGCTGGGAGAGGCCTTTTTTTCAAGCTCCTCCAGGATCTGGCGTGCTTCCGCTTCCCAGAGTGGTAGATATTTTTGCAAGGCATCTTGCCCAACCAGGATAACCCCCACTGCCAGGCGGATTAACCGGCGTAGGACCTCTTCATCCTCAGGGCTTGGAGAAGGAGAACTAGGTTCCATCGGAGACCAGAAAGTACATCGAAAAAGTGACCAGGCTGACCAGTAAACCTGCCCAAAAAGCAGGCCAAAATCCGTCGATGGTTAAACCAAGCTTGAGCCCATCGGCAAACCAGAATGTCAGGCTGTTAATGGCTAATAGGATTGGCCCAAGGCTCAAGACGCTACAGCCAATTCTGGCCCGCGCCAGGAGCGCTTTTAAGCTTGAGTTAGCCAATGCCAGGATAAACGGAACCGCCGCAAACTGAGAGAGACCTTCCAGGGAGATTCCTGGCACGATTAACACCGCGCCCAAGATGGCAGCGATTGCCGAGAAAAAGCGTGCCAGGAAGGCGATGATAGCGATCATTGGGTTTATTATAGTACGCTGCCAGGCGTTCTGCCAGGCAACTTTATCATCGAAGCCCCCGTTATTCCTGATCGAGAAGTTCTGAATGGTTCTCGTGGATAGGTTTGGATTTTCGATGAGCAACCTTATCGAGGATCGCCTGGATCTCTGGCAGAGCTGCCCGGGCTGCTTTTTCCCCAGCTTCGATTGCTGCGGCTGACCGGTCGAAGCTCATCAAGATATCCATATCCGCCGGTAGGTCAGGCCGAATCACCAGGTCGGGCTTCCAAATTTGTAAGTGATATTCTGTCATGGCGGAAACCATGATCATGGCAATATGCTCAAAATCTTTGACGGCTTGCGGTAGCCTGGGCGGCGCTAACGGCTGGACTACCGGCGGCTGTCCGGGTTGGTTTTGACGGAAATTTGGCAGCACATCCACCGCAAGGACCACCTGCGCGCCAAGCTGGCGGGCTGCGCTGACCGGGACATTATTCAGGGTGCCCCCATCGACAAATTTATACGGACCAAGCTCCACTGGGATGAAGATGCCTGGGAAGGAGATGGTCGCCCGCACCGCGTCGGCGACATTTCCTTCCCGAAGGATCACCTCTTGCCCAGTCCAGACGTCTACTGCAACCAGACCAATGGGCAGTCGGAGCGCATCGAAGGTCAGCTCGTTTCCCAGCATGTTCGCCAATAAGTTGTAAATTCGCCCACCTTTGACAAGCCCTCGACCCGAAGGCCGCAGGTCAACCAGCTTGACGATCTCGCGTGTTTTGCTGCGCCGGAGCGCCTCGGCTTCCATTTCCTCCGGTGAAAGCCCGGCTCCATAAATCGCTGCAATCAGTCCCCCCATGCTAGTCCCGGCCATTAAGTCAATCGGGATGCCCTCCCTGGCCAGGACTTTTAACACGCCAATATGGGCCAGGCCGCGCGCCCCACCGCCGCCCAATGCCAAACCGATTTTTTTCGATCGTGGTTGCCTTGGTTGGGCCATTTCTCCTATTGAAATGCAACTTGAGCAAACGCTTCCAACGCGGCAAGGTGTTTTCCAGGAGTGTCAAATCCAGCGCCCATTGTAATAATGTCCAGATGAGTTGCGCCTGCTACCTGCCATTCATCAATTGCTCGTCGCCAGGTATCTGGATGACCGCTTCCGAAAGGAATCCGCGGCTCGATTCCAAACCTCGCCGGGTCGCGGTTTGCCTCAGTCAGGTACCGGTGGAGTTTTTCAAGCGCAGGTGCTGCGCCTGCCGCGCTGCTGCCAGGCATCCAACCATCTGCCAGGCGGGCAGCCCGGCGCAAGACGATATCAGCCACTCCGCCCATCCAGATCGGGATGGGTCGTTGGATCGGCAAGGGATTGAGGCCGGCGTCAGGAATGGTATGCCAGCGACCCTGAAAGGTGACCAGCTCTTGCGTCCAGAGCAAGCGCAGTAAATGGATTTGTTCTTCGATCCGCTTGCCACGGCGGTGAAAATCTTCGTTCTGGGCAATATATTCCACTTCGTTCCAACCCAGCCCGACACCCAGCCGGGTCCGGCCGCCGCTCAAAACATCCAGCGTGGCGGCTTGCTTGGCAAAAAGCGCCGTCTGGCGCTGGGGCAGAATGATAACGCCGGTGGTGAAGACCAGCCGGTGGGTGACAGCCGCCATGAAGCTGAACAGGGTCAGCGGTTCCAGGAATGCGTCCTGGTGGGTATAGGGGCCTTGCCACCCACCAGGACGGTCTGGATTGGCGCCCAGGATGTGGTCATAGGCGAGGATTTGCGTATAGCCAAGCGATTCGACGGCCTGGGCATAGTCTTTCACGGCCGCCGAATCGTTGCCAAATTCGGTTTGAGGGAAAACAACCCCGAATTTCATGCTCGCCTTACAGATTGTACAATTCGCCGTATTTCGTTTTCAGATAGCGGATGTACGGTTCAGTGGTTAGCGGGGCGCCGGTCGCACGCTCGATCAACTCATTGGCAGTGAATTTCCGGCCGTGCTGGTAAATATTCTCCCTCAGCCATTGATGCAAGCTGCCAAACTGCCCTTGGCGTACATCCACCAGGATGGAGGGATTAGTCTTTATCGCCGTATCAAAAAACAAGGCGCCCATGATATTGCCCAGGGTGTAACCCTGGAAAGCGCCGCCAATGATGCCGCCATACCAATGGACATCCTGGAGAACGCCATCGCGGTCATCTGGCGGGCGAATGCCCAGGTCCGATTCGTAGCGCGCTTTCCAGGCTTCTGGTAAATCGCGCACTGCCAGCTTCCCTTCTAGCAGGGCTAGCTCAAAGTCGAAGCGCAGCATAACGTGCAGGTTGTAGGTGACTTCATCTGCATCGGTGCGGATCAGCGAACGCTCGACATTATTAACAGCCCGGTAGAAAGTATCCAGGCTGACCGAGCCGAGTTGGCTCGGGAAAGTTGCCTGGAGCTGAGGGTAGAAAAATTCCCAAAAGCCGCGGCTGCGGCCAACCAGGTTTTCCCACAGGCGCGATTGGCTCTCGTGGACGCCTGCCGAGGTGCCGCCAGCCAACGGGGTGCCGTCCAGATCCATCCGGATGCCCTGTTCATACATCGCATGACCCGATTCATGGATCGTACTGAATAGTGTCTCACCCAGGAAATCTTCTTTGACCCGGGTGGTGATTCGCACATCGCCCAGGGAGAATTTTGTCATGAAAGGGTGGTGTGTCTTGTCCTGGCGACCACGCTGGAAGTCGTATCCAAGCTGGCGGATTACTTTTTCACTGAAGGCTAACTGGTCAGCCTCCAGAAAATGCTGGTGCAGGCAGCTATCGTCCGCTGGGGGTTGCTCGGTGATGGCCTTGACCATCGGGACGAGCTGTTCACGCAACTCGCCGAATAATGCGCGGACTGATTCGGCCCTCATCCCGAAATCGGCCATATCGATCAGCGGATCAGCGATGTGATCATACGGGGCGTAAAATTCAGCCAACTTCCGGCTGTAGTCGAGCGTTTTCTCGAGCGCCGGGCGCACGGACTCAAAATCATTGGCCGGGCGAGCGGCAGCCCATTGCATATAGGTCTGGGCAATGTGGTTATATACTTCACCCAGGAATTCGGGTGGTACTTTGACAGCCCGCTCATAATCATGGCGAGTAGCCCGCAGCAGGCTGGCGTCGTCTGAGTCATAGGGCAAGCTTTCACCATACGCTTGTAGGTCATCCAGCAGTTTTCCTACTGCCGGATCGATAAATTTTTCTTGCGCCAACCGGGCTAGGGTTGCCATCTGTCTCCCACGTGCCATCGCGCCGCCGGGCGGCATGTACGTCGATTGGTCCCAGTTTAAAACCGCCGAAGCGCTTTCCAGGTCGTTGATTTCTAGTAGGCGTACTTTCAGTTCGTTTAGTTTTGCTTCCATACAATGCTCCTCTGGGTATATCTTTTACAGCTGATGTACCGGGTTTCCGGTTTTCAGTTTCTTATCATCATACCTTGTCATCGCCGAATGGTTCAATTATACAACCTGAAGTGAATCCGGTTCTTTTTCCCGTTGGATTATTTTTCTTCAGTCAGGTTTTTAATCACCCAGGGCAGCTCACTCAGGTGGTGAATTGTCTCGATAAGAGGCCCGTTCCGTTTTTCGTCACTGCTCTCATTTAGCCAGATTGCCCAAAGCTCGGCCCGGTTAGCGCCCAGGATGTCGGTTTCCCAATCGTCGCCCACCATCAGCGTTTGCTGGGCCTGGGCGCCCAGGTCGTTCAGAATAAAATCGTAGAAAGCCCGTTCCGGTTTGGTGACGCCGACCGATCTGAAGCAATAGACGCGTTCCAAAAAGTGCGCCAGACCAGCTCGCTTGAGCGCCTCCCATATGTCCGTCTCATCCGAGTCTCGGGCGTTCGTCGCTACGACCAGCCGGTATTTTGACTGCAATTGTGCCAATGTCTCCGCTGCCCCCGGCAGAGCCGATACTCGCGGCCAATCCACCATCCGCCCGTTATACTCGGGATAGACCCGCATCAGGGTGTCTCCCCAATCGAATAGAACCGTTTTAATTTCAGTCATTGGCCAGGTTGGCAAGCTGCTCGCGCAGTTTAGCTGCTGTCTGCTGATAAGCTGCCAGTTTCTCACGCTCCTTTTGGACCACAGCCGGCGGGGCTTTCTCGGTGAATGAGCCAGCCAGCAAACCCTCCAATCGCTCGATCTGTCCCTGGATTCCGGTCAGTTCCTTTTGCAGGCGGCTGCGTTCTTCATGTGGGTCCACCAGGTCCGCTAACGGCAGGTACAGCTGGATTGGGCCGACCACCAGGGCGATATGCCCTTCGGGTTTTGTATCCAGGCCTTGCAACACCTGGACGCGTCCCAGGTCCAGGCCTGCTAGCGCGGCCAGGTTGCGGGCTTCATAATCATAGAGCCCTTTACGCTCTTCCCCTTCAACAATCACCGCTGCTAGCTTCTGCCTGGGTTTGACATTCTTTTCCGAGCGCAGGTTGCGAATGGTCCGCACCACTTCTTGGAACAGCAGGAATTCCTGGACATTTTCCGCCTCCCAGCTTTCCTCTGTCATCGGCTCCGGCCATTGTGCGATGATCAAAGCTTCTTCCCATTTTCCGCTCACTGGCAGAATTGTTTGGGAAGCGGCTTGGCAGGCGGCTTTCAGGTGTCCCCAAAGCTCTTCGGTGACGAAGGGAGTGAAGGGGTGAAGCAGGCGTAAGCACAGATCCAGGATCCTCACCATCAGATCGACTGTTCGGATGCGCCGGTCGCCGCCTTCGGCAATTTGCAACTTGGCGATTTCCAGGTACCAGTCCGCATAATCGGACCAGAAGAATTCATAGATCTGGCGACCTGCCTCGCCATACTGGTAGCCCAAGAAAAGGCGCTCAACATCGCGGGTCAACTGCTTGGCGCGTGACCAAATGAAGGCATCCGCCAGTGTGTAGCTGGGTGGGGTAGAGCTTTCTGGAATTTGCGGTCCAGCCTGGCTGGTGTTACTCTCTAAATCTTTTACAGCGCCAATCACCAGGCGGGTTGCATTCCAAAGTTTGTTGGCAAAATTGCGGTTGGCCTCCACTTTCTTCAGGCTCAGGTTGGTGTCGTTGCCGGGCGTTGATCCAACTAGCAGTGAGAATCGCAAAGCATCGGTTCCCAATT
>CAZAGA010000069.1:0-12857 GCA_964484335.1 uncultured Anaerolineaceae bacterium | reverse complement strand
GGGGCGAGAAAGCCGGCAGGCTGGCTACCCCGCGGTCGCCGATGACCAGGTCGGCACGCCGCTCAAGAATCGGCTGAACCAGGGCAGCGATATCGGCGGCGTTGTATTGGTTATCTGCGTCGGTGTTGACAATAATGTCAGCACCGCGTTTCAGGCAGGCCTCTAATCCAGCAACAAAGGCGGCTGCCAGGCCAGAGTGGCGGGGTAGTTGTACAACATGATCGATCCCAACTGCGCGGGCAACCTCCGAAGTGCTATCTGTGCTGCCATCATCGATAATCAGGGTCTCGATTTCGTCCACGCCGGCAATCTGGTGCGGCAAAGACTGGACGGTGGCTGGCAGGGTCTGAGCCTCGTTATAACAAGGGATTTGAATCAACAGTTTCAAGTGCGCACCAACCTGGCTTCTTCGTGAGGGTTAGTATACCACTCTAGGGATTGTCCTTTAGCAAATCAACGAAAATCGGCACCAGGTCAGGATCAAACTGCGTACCAGAGCGGAATTCGAGGAACTGGATTACTTCATCTTTAGAACGCGCTGCATGGTAAGGGCGATGGCTGGTCAGGGCATCATAAACATCCACCAAGGCCAGGATTCGACCCTCAAGCGGAATTTCTCGTCCCCTCAAGCCATAGGGATAACCGGTGCCATCCCATTTTTCATGGTGATACAGTGCATAGGGCACGGCTCCACGGAGATGTTTGATCTCGCGCAAGATTTTTGCACCGGCAGTGGTATGGCTTTTCATGATCTCCCATTCTGCCTCAGTCAGTGGTCCAGGCTTATTGAGGATTTGATCAGGGATGACAATTTTTCCGATGTCATGCAACCGGGAGCCAAACTCAAGGATCCTTAAATGATCCTCTGGCCAATGAAGTGCTTTGGCCATGCGCCGCGCCAGGCTGGCTACCCGCTCGACGTGTTGGGAAGTATTCAGGTCACGCCCCTCGATGGTATTTGCCAGTACGGTCACCGTTTCCAGGTATGCCTGGTCGATTAAAGCGATCTGGAGGGCAGAGGCTTTGAGAAGGCGAAAATTGATCACCTTAAGTAGGATATTGGTATCAACTGGCTTAAAGATAAACTCTTCGACGCCAAGCTCCTGGGCGTGCTGGATCAGTTCGGGCGGCTCTTCACGGGATTGTAAAAAAATGAACGGGATCGTCAGCCAGCGTCGATCTTTGCGCAACGCTTTGTAAAAGTCGATCCCATTTAAAATTGGCATCTGGATGTCTGATAAAATCAGGTCAGGCGTTAATTGCTGTAAAAAGTTCAGCGCCGCACTGCCATCGCTAGCCTGAAGGACTGAGTAGCCCTCAATCTCAAGTGAGCGCACAATCATCTGTCGGACTGCGCTGTTAGGTTCGACGACCAGGATGCGTTTACTGGCAAGGGGAATGGTAGGAAACATCAATTAATTGTAATCCCTCTGAGTGTGTTATGAATACCAGTCTTGAAGGTCAATTTACATGAAACCATCTCTACTGCGTTGGGTGGCAATCAGTTTGTTTCTGCTGGCTGGCTTGATGCTCTGGCTTGCACAGGTCGAGCGATCGCAGGCTGAGGTAATCGTAAGGTGGGAGACGGCCAGTGAGTTAGAGACGGCGGGATTTAACGTTTACCGAGGACAAAGCCCGGATGAAATTAACCAACGCCTGAATTCCAACCTTCTCTTGCCTGCTGTGGATCCCCTGGAAGGGGGCAAGTATGAGTATCGCGATTCACAGGTGGAGCCCGGCAAAACATATTTCTACCAAATTGAAGAGGTCGAGATCAGTGGTCAGACGAACCAATATGGGCCAATTGAAGTTCATGCCACCGGCGGTGGGATTGTTGAAGTGATTGTAGCCGTTTGCCTGGCTATCGGGGGCATATCCTGCCTGGTGTTGGGTCGCAAGAAACCCTCATTTCAGGACGGGGTGCGTTCATGGTGAGGGGCGATCCGGTTCGCTTGACTTTGGCAACTGGGAACCTGGCTCTGACTCTTGAGGTCAGGGAGGCTGGCCTGGCTTCTATACTCCAGGAGCGCTATGCAGATTTCCTACAACCGGTCTCCCCTGAGCTGGTAATTGAGTTGATTTCGGAAAGGGGGCGCCGAGTTGGGCAGGGGGAGGTTCCAAGAGTAGAAATCGATCTAAATCGCTTGGCAGCGATTACCCATCGCATGTCAATCGAGGTGGATTATGTTGGCAGGCATGGGTGGATCTTGCTCGACTCTGATCATCTCGCAGCGGATATGGAAATCTCTCTTCGATATATCTTTTCATTGAGCGCCTTCCGAGCTGGTGGGCTCCTGCTGCACGGCGCCGGGGTGGTCCATGCCAGCTCAGGTTATTTGTTTCTCGGGCCCTCCGGCGCAGGAAAATCAACTGTCGCCCGGCTTTCTGGCAACGACACCATCTTGAACGACGATTTAGTGTACGTATGGAAAGATCGTGCCAATTGGGTGATAGCCGGAACGCCGTTTACCCACCGCGATCAAAATCCACCAACAGCTTCTGCTGCTGATCTGAAAGGGATGTACCGCCTGGTTCAGGATCAAAGGGTATATCTTGAACCGCTCCACCTTTCCCAGGCCGTGGCTGAAATAATTGCTAACACACCGGTTCTGCCACGGAGCCCCGCATTAGCGCCTGGTTTAGTCGATCGGAGCAAACAGCTTCTTGGCGATGTCCCCCTGGTACGGCTTCATTTCCTTCCGGATCGATCCTTTTGGGATTTGATTGAGGTAAAATAGATAGGTGGTCAGAACCAGTCGTTGGGGTTAAGTTTGTTCGAAAGATCACTTGCTAACTTATCAATACTTGTTTATACTATAGGTAAGTCGGTTTAATTACCGCAGATAGAAAGGGCTATTTTCATGAATGTCCAGTCGAAAAAACTGCCTCAGCAGACTGAGAATGATGTAACGGTTTCTTCGGTTCGGAAATCCTATATCAAACCTCAAATTATTCACGAATTCGAGCTTGAAACCCGCGCTGGTTCTCCATTACCTTTTGGCGGGGATCCCTTGGATCCTACCAACCTAGATTCGAATAATCCTTAAACCTGGTATCTGCTGAGGGCGACTGCGGTGTTAGGCTCAGGATTTCTGCGCTTACCATAACCGGTTCACAGTATTGAGGATTTCCCTAAAATGTTGGCAAAAGGTTACTTGCCAACATTTTATTTTTTCTCAGGATGTTCCAGCCAGGGAAGGGCAACGGTATAATACCCTCATGAAGCTCAGGCAATTAACCATGAGGATGATCCGATTTCTTCTCTATTTTGGTGTAATATTTTCACTGTTGGGCCTGGATGGTTTTGCTTTTCCTGGTCCGGGCAGCGAGACGACGGGTACTGCACCATCCCCCGGGAAGTTGATTTCTGCAACGAATCAAGGCATCGTGATTCAATTTTCTGCTCCAGAGTACCGGCTGTTTCCGGTGAAAGTTTCTGGTGAAGAGTTCCAAAAGATAGAAATTCCGGGGACCGTCCAAACCAATCATCCCGGTCAGCCGCGTCTACCTGCACGGTATATTTTGCTCGGGGTACCAGCTGGGGTTGATTTTTCCCTCGAAATCACAATGGTTGACACTGAAATTATCCCGGTAAAAATCGCCTTACCGCCCGCCGAGCTGCCCGTAGCAGTTAGCCAGGAATACCAGCCCGGCGTTTACCAGATTGATAAACTGGGCATTGAAAAGGCAGCGCCGGGCGCCGAGATTTATCCGGCTGCACCAGCCGAAATCCTGGAAGATGCCTGGTTGCGCGACCAGCGAATCTTGCGCCTGGCTTACTACCCTATCCAATATCACCCGGCTACTGGGCAACTGACCTGGAATAAGTCGCTGCAAGTGACAGTTAAATTCGACAGCACCCAGGCGGTTGGGATTGACTCGGGCGATGAAGAACCGAATAATCCGTTTGAGCTTGCCCTGCAGCATTCCTTGTTGAATTATAACCAGGCGCGTGACTGGCGGTCCTTGCCTGGCAGCAGGTTGAATCAAATGGCAGTGCCTTTTCTACCTGATCAGGTGGAAAACCTTGCTCAACCGCTCTACCGGATTTCAATTCAAAGTGATGGCCTGTATCGTTTAACCTACGAAAATCTCACCGCAGCAGGATTTCCGGTCGGGCAATTGACTTTTGCTAATCTAAAACTCACCAGCCAGGGGCGAACTGTTGGATACTCTTACGACGACCTGGATAGCAACGGCCTGTTTGGTCCGGGTGATTCCTTCATCTTTTTTGGTCAGAAGTTCTATGGAGATTGGATGGCGCAGCGTTACGTGAACGAAAACGTCAACTGGCGTACTTTCACGATTCAACTGCCAAATGGCTCCTACTCAACCTGGAAACCGGCTATGAATGCTGACCAGTTGGAAAAATATACCGATCAAAATGTCTATTGGTTGAGTATCGATTCAAGTTCGACCCTGCCAGTTCCGCAGGCGGCAAAGACGATAGAAAATAACCTAGGAATGCAGCCGGATCAACCAGGCCAAACATTAAAAGTTTTTCTGCCCTGGGTGGCGCGGAATACTAGCAATGCCTCCTATCCGACAGTGGTTCACCAAGAGCCTTCACTTCGCTCGCGTGTGATCCTATTTGCCGGCGAGGATAGCTGGTATTGGGATGAAATCCAGACCTCTTCTTCGGCCACCCGGAGCTACACCCTGAATTTGAGCGCTCCGGCTCCTGGGGTTTTCCAAGCCCGCTTCAGTGGTGAATTGGTGGCTGCCTATACCAATGATTATGCAGGTCCCGATCATCGTATCCAGATTTATCTCAATGATCCACTCCACACTCAGCCGATCCTGGATGCAACTTGGGAGGGGAAAAGCCGTTACCATTTTGACATCCCTGTTGATCAAAGCCGGTTAGTGGATGGAAGTAACCAGATTGACCTGGTGGTCAACAAAACCCCCAACATGGCGGTGGAATATTTGTTCCTGGATTGGTTCCAATTCGATTACCAGCGCCTGTATAAAGCCGAAAATAACCAGCTTACTTTTACTGAATCCGATCCGGGAGGGCATTCGTATCGAGTCTCTGGGTTCAGTGGCAGCGATCTGTCGATCTTTGATATCACTGACCCGCTCCAGCCTCTACGTATCCTGGATTTCACTTACGATGGCAGCCAGGTTCGTTTTACAGCTAATTCTTCCGGAACTGCTCAATTCCACCTGGGTCCTGCCCAAACACTCTTACCGGCGGAAATCCAGGCTTACGCGCCGTTAGATTTTACGACGCCTGCCGATATCATCCTGATCGCTGATCCAATATTTCTACCTACTTTACAAACCCTGGCAAACTATCGCGCTGCTCAAGGCTTGTCAACCCTGCTGGTCGATATCCAAACGCTCTATAACCAGTTTAATGACGGGATTTACAACCCGATCGCCATAAAGAACTTCATCGCTTATACTTTTGCCAATTGGAGCAAACCACCTTCCTATGTTATCTTGGTTGGGGATGGGCATTGGAACTTTAAAGGCTCTCCATATTACGGCACAGCGCCGATTTATATGCCTCCCAACTTGAGCTGGGTTGACCCCTGGCAGGGGGAAGTGGACAGCGCAAACTTGCTTGCGACCGTAGTTGGGACTGATCCTCTTGCGGATGTCGCCATCAGCCGGATCCCGGTCAATACCCCAGTTGAGCTTTCCAATGTGATTG
Organism: uncultured Anaerolineaceae bacterium; assembly: GCA_964484335.1. Lineage (GTDB taxonomy): Bacteria > Chloroflexota > Anaerolineae > Anaerolineales > UBA4823 > CAZAGA01. Next base: position 7,195 of record CAZAGA010000069.1, on the reverse strand, counting down.
CTAAAACGATTAACTACGAAGCTTACCCAGCCCAGGCTTGGCAAAAAAACCTGGTCTTTATGGCCGATAATTACGATCCTCAAGCCGGCAATTTTAAAACTTCATCGGAAACAATCATCCATGATCACGTTCCAGCCGGCTATACATCCGACCGGTTTTACCTGGATGATTACTTAAGCGCCGGTTTGTGCATCGCCTCTGGCTCAAGAGCCTGTCCTGCCTTAACTCAGGCAGCCTTAAATGCCCTCAACCAGAACGGCGCATACCTGGTTAATTACGCCGGGCACGGCTCGGTCAATTACTGGGCCAGTGAACAACTGTGGATCAACCAGGATATCCTCTCCCTATCAAATAGCGGGAAGTTACCGATCATCTTATCAATGACCTGTTTAGATGGGTATTGGCTTCACCCAAGTATTGGCCCTTCGCTGGCGGAGGATTTTATACGTACCGCCCAAAATGGCGCAGTAGCCACATTTTCGCCGACTGGCCTGGGAGTGGCAAGCGGCCACGATCGCTTGTGGTCTGGATTTTATGATTCTGTATTTCAAGATGGCGCCACGCGCCTTTACCAGGCTGCCCTGGCTGGTAAGCTGGAAATCTACGCCAGTGGTTTGAATTTTGACTTGTTGCATACCTACACCATTTTTGGCGATCCGTCGCTCCGTCTCCCAGCGCCTTAGCCGGTTGTTCAAATGGTAAGATCACAGGATCGAAAGATTGAAAGCAGAAACCATGATTACGCTAGATACTCGAATAGATACCGCACCCGGTGTGATTGGCCGGATTGTAGATCAAGAGGCAGTGCTGGTTTTAACTAACCAGGCTAAAATTAAAGTAACCAACCAGACTGGCGCTTTTATCTGGTCGAAAGTGGATGGTCGGTTAACCGTGCGCCAGATCGCTGCCAGCCTGAGTCAGGAATTTGAAGTCTCACCCGCCCAAGCCGAGCAGGACACTCTGGAATTTATCCAGGACCTGGTTAACCGGGGAGTCCTAACGGCTTCTGCTGGGTCGGGTGTGTAGCAAGTGTGTGGGTTGTTCTGAAGAAATGCAAACGCAGCGTAAATTATTCTATCAATTTGCGGCCGCTCTTATCACCACCATTATCTTGGTTGCCAACTGGTCTGTTACCCAGGCAGCAATTACCCTGCTGTATTTCAATGCTACACCCGGTAACCAGCAGGTTCGCTTGAATTGGGCGACTGCCACAGAGATCGATAACGCCGGCTTTTTTGTCCAACGCAGCAGCCAACCGAATTCGGGTTATGCTCGTATCCATACCGAAATCATCCTCGCTAAGGGAGACAATTTCACCGGCTCTACCTATGAATACCTGGATAGTGGACTACCCAACGGTGCTCAATTTTGGTACCGCCTGGAATCGATTGATTTTTCCCAGCAATCCCAATTCTCCAATCCGATCCTGGTGGTGGTTGGTGTGCCGGTTACACCCAGTCCCAGCTTGAGTCCCAGCCCGAGTGCAACGCTATCGACTACCCGGCAAGCCCCCATTCCAACCTTCACCTCTCTACCCCCTGGAGGGTATCCGGCTCCCCAGATTACGCCGGGCTCTCCACCGGTGCAAATCTATCCTCAGCCGGAGGAGGCCAGGCCTGGGGTTGTCGATCCGGCCGGCCAGCTACCGCCAACGGAGCAACCCGAGCAGGCTGGATTAGCCGAGCCCAGCAGCGGAGTAGCACAACTAGCGCCGTTTCCTACTGTAACGATCCTGTTTCCGACGGTCGACCCACAGGGCGGACCGACAGTACCCCCTCCTCCGGGCAGTACGGGTGGTTTCTTCCGCCAGGTTGGGTTGGCTCGCTTGTGGCCGCTCGGTTTGCTGGTTATCGTCTGGTTAGCCCTGGCTGGCTGGTTTTACTATTTCAGCCGTTCGAGTCATTGATCCACATGCGAGGTAAATTCCCGCTCTCTATGCCGGTCCAACTGGCCCTGATGATATCTTTATTGATCAACCTGGGCCTTCTTGGCACGTTGCAAGCCTGCCAGTCAACCGGTGCTCCACTTGTCTCCAACGTTGGCACCCAGGCTTCCTCTCCACTGAAGATTCTAGTCCGCCAGGATGGAATCTACCAGTTGCCCTTGTCGGAGCTAGAGCGGCAAGGCCTGAAAATTCGATCTGCCACCCAGGAGCAATTTGAGTTGCGGGTCCTGGATCGGGTGGTGCCTTTTTGGGTGGATGATCAAGCTGGGAGGCTGGTTTTTTACGGCCAGGAAATATCCAATCGTTACAGCCAGGACACTATCTATTGGCTCCAACCGAAGGATGGTGGGACACATGTGCGCCGGCCAGGAGCCAGTCAGGACGCCAGCCTTATTTCGCCTGGCGACAATATCGCCCTGGGAATTACTGCTGACCCTGCGGCAAGTTTTTTCTCGGCGCTCCGTCTGGAGGAAAATAACCTTTACGCACCATTGATCGAGGATCGCGACCCCTGGTTCTGGCAAAAGTATACTGCCCCTCAATCGGCTGAGATCGAATTCAACCTGAAGACTCTGGAGCATGGCCCTGGAAAGCTGCGTTTAATGGCTGTAGGATTGACCGATTCCCCCAGCTCACCCGATCATCGAATGCTCCTGAGTTTAAATGGGAATGTTGTCCAGGAGAGTAATTGGGATGGTCAGGGGCGTTGGCTGATTGAAACCGATTTTCCGCCTGGAGCATTGGTTGAGGGTGTGAATCGATTGGAAATCGACCTGCCTGGGGAGCCAGGAGCGTTGGTGGATATCGTCTACCTCGATTGGTTTGAAGTAATCTACCCGCTTTCCCTATCTGCAAGGGATGACCAGCTCACTTTTACCAGTGCGGGAGGATTGGCCAGTTTCGATGGTTTCAGCGGCCCGGTGGATATTTTTGATGTCACGGATCCGATGGCGCCTTCCCGTCTGGCCGAGCAAGCCGGCGTAATTTCCAGGCAGGGGAGTTTTAAAACCCTTGCGGGTCATTCCTATTGGCTGATAGGGCCATCTGGAGCATCTACACCAGCCCAGATCAAGCCCGCCGTGCTGATTCCGGACTTAACCAGCTCTCAAAACGGAGCTGATTTCCTGGCGGTTGGCCCACCAGATTTGTTAGAACCCCTGGAGCCTCTCCTAAAGCTACGCCAGGCGCAGGGGTTACAGACTATGGCAATCCCGCTCCAGACCATTTATGACCAGTTTAATGCCGGGTTGCCAGAGCCTCAAGCAATCCAGGCTTTGCTGGCTTACGCCAAGAAGAATTGGTCCCCCAGCCCACGCTATTTATTGTTAGTGGGCGATGCCAGTTATGACCCGCGTGGGTACCTGGCCACCCCAGAGGTCAACCGGACGCCGGCGTTTCTCATTCAAACTCAATTCAGCGGAGAAACGAGCAGTGATTACCCCTATTCGGTTTTGGGTCTTGAGCAACCAATTGGGGTAACTGGTTCATCTATTCGTAGGCCAGAGATTGCAACCGGCCGGATACCGGCCCAACGCCCTGAGCAGGTTGAGGTGTATGTCTCAAAAATCCTGGCGTATGAACAGCTCAACCAGGGCGGATCAACCCCTGCCAACCATGTGCTGGCGATCGCCGATGGGACCGATCCAGCCTTTCGGGTTGATGCTCAAACTTTCCTGGGGGAGTTGCCGGCCAGCATCCGATCGGATTTACTCGTTTCAAAGTCAGGCGAGGTAGGATTTAACGAACAGGTCAAATCTGGCCTCGACCAGGGTAATTGGCTGGTGTATTACTTCGGACATGGTAGCCTCCAGATGTGGGGTAAAGATGCCCTCTTCTCGGTCCAAGATGTGCCCAGCTTAAGAAAACAGGTGAACCTGCCCGTGGTTGTGAACCTGACCTGCCTGACAGGGTTGTTTACTCACCCTCGACAGGTATCTCTGGCAGAGGCACTCCTCTTCGAGCCAGAAGCTGGGGCAGTTGCGGTCCTGGCTCCAACCAGCCTGACTTTACCAGAAGACCAGAGTTATCTCAGCTATGGGATTGCTGAAGCGCTGTTGAATCATCCCAACGCTCGAATGGGAGAAGCAGTATTATTTGCCCAAAATAAAATCTTGAACGAAAAACCTGAAGCACAGGATGTGCTGCGCACCTTCTTGTTGTTTGGCGATCCGGCTTTGGTTATCCAACGCCCATCTGTTCCTTGAACGTTTCGATTTCTTGGATGACACGTAAAATTTCTGCCACCCCCCAGGCTTGGGTAATACAGCCTTCTGGCTGGTGCGGAGGATCCCCAGAGAAGATCTCGCTAATTCCCCCCAGGCCATGTTCACTAAGTTGTAAGAACAAAGGTTGCAGTAAGCTCCAGGCTTTATCGGGGCGTTGATATACGGAAAGATAGGCGCTGATATATGGGCCGATCAACCAACTCCAGACGGTCCCTTGGTGATAGGCGCTATCTCGCTGCCAGCGGTCGCCGGTGTACCTTCCAATATATCCGGGTTCTTTTGGCGCTAAGCTTCGTAATCCATAAGATGTCAGCAGGTGTTGGCTGCAGGCATCCAGCAGCGCTTTTTTTGTTTCTGTTGCCAGTGGGCTGTGATGAATCGAAACTGCGATCAATTGATTGGGCCGGATGGCCGAGTCGGTCCCATCTGGGCCTTCGATAACATCATAAAGCTGCTTGGTTTGTGGATTAATAAATTTTTGAAATCCCCGGCGGGTTTTTTCGGCCAACTGCAGGAATTCCTCATCGGGCTGGTTGAGTTGCCTGGCAAACTCGGCCATACACCTCAGGGCGTTGTACCACAGGGCGTTAATTTCGACAGCTTTTCCAGCTCGGGGTGTCACCGCCCAACCCTGGATGCGTACGTCCATCCAGGTGAGTTGGGTTTGCCTGTCGCCAGCAGCCAGGAGTCCATCCTCAGGGTCGCAGCGGATCTGATCGCGGGTGCCTTTCAAGTGCCAGGAGATAATTTCCTGTAAAATTGGGTAAATTTCTTCTAACCAAGAACAGTCATTGCTGGCTTGTAGGGTCGCTCGGATGGCTTCGATGTACCACAAGGTGGCATCGACAGTGTTATATTCGGGTTGATTGCCTTCATCAGGGAACCGGTTCGGCAGCATTCCCTGGTCAACGTAAGCGCTAAAGGTTCGCAAGATTTTCCGGGCAATTTCGGGACGGCCAGTGGCCAGGGTCAAGCCAGGCAGGGCGATCATCGTATCGCGACCCCAGTCGCTAAACCAGGGGTAACCAGCCAGGACTGTCTTGCCTTCCGGGTCGAGTGGGTGAGACCGATTGACAATAAACTGGTCGGCCGCCAGGACTAACTGGCCGATTTCAGCCTGGTTGGAGGGCGCCTGGTCGATCAGGTGGGCCGCACTAGCAAGGAGTTGGGTCTCGAATAACTTTCTGGTTTGCAGCTCGGCTAGGCCATCCAGGCTGGCTTGGGGATTTGTGGATGCTACCAGGGTGATGCTTTGACCTTCGGAGAGTTCGATAAAAAAGTTGCCTGCTGCCAGGTGATCTTCTACGCTGCTTTCTCCCCGAGCTGCCTCTGCAGACAGGTAGAAGTTGCGTTGCCATTCCGGAGTAAATTGCGCATAGCCGTTCGAGCAACAGAGCATAGCCTGGGTTTCGAAACTTGGGCAGGAAATGAGCATACCAGCCGTTAGGGGTGATAGGTCAATCTGGGGAGCCTGGTTGGCGTGGGTCGCGCCATGTACATCTCGTGCATTGACCAACGCCCGTAACTGGAGGGGGATGCAATCATAGGCAGAAAGCAAGCAGGTATAGTGGATGTAAGTGGTATTCTCGCCTGCCTTCATCCAAATTCTTTTTTCGATCAACGCTCCAGGGAGGGCGTATTCCCAGGTTGGAATCCCACCATCCAGGTAGAAACGCTGAATCGAATGAAAACCATGCGGCTCGACAACCCCGGTGGAATAACGATTGGCGGACAAGGGATAGGTCTTATCATCCAAGAAGACTGCTTCATCAATCTTAGCAACCAACAATGCTCGGCCGAGGGGCGGGCGCAGCGCGGCAATTAACAGACCATGATAGCGGCGAGTCAGGATACCGGCGATGGTTCCCGAAGCATATCCACCGATGCCGTTGGTAACCAGCCATTCTCGAGTGCTGGCTGAGTCAGAATCGCCGCAGATAGCTCGGCCAAATTCGATCATCAGCGGAGCTCAGGCTTCATCCAGGTAAGGGATATATTCAGCTCGAGCTAACCCCTGCTCGATTGCTTTTTGAGCTACAGCTCGCGCCACAGCCTGGTGGACCTTTTTGTCTAATGGATTTGGGACTAATTCACCTGGCTGGGCCTGGTCCGCAATTGTGTGAGCTGCTGCGACTAACATTTCTTCACTGATCCGGGGGGCATTGGCGTCCACTACCCCGCGGAAAATGCCTGGAAATCCCAGAACATTATTGACGGATTTCCCATCCGCCGCAAAAGCTGCGCCTGCTTCCAAGGCAGCCTCTGGCTCGATCTCTGGCCGGGGGTTTGAGAGAGCCAGGATGATCTGTCCAGGCTGGATCATTTCTGGTTTAATCAGGTTGGGTACCCCGGTGGTGCTGATAACGATTTTAGATTCAGCCATCACACGCTCGAGGTTGGCTGGTTTGCCACCGAGCTTAGCAAAGCGAGTCAAAGCATCCTGGGATAGATCTGCGCCCAGCACAGGATTCCCGGTGATGCGAATCAACATCTTCCCAATCGCATTTCCGGCTGCCCCCAATCCAATCTGCCCAATCTGTGCCTTCTTCAAATCAATCCCAGTCTGGCGGCAGGCGTTGGTCAGCGCTGCCAGGGTCACAACCGCCGTGCCGTGTTGGTCGTCGTGCATGACCGGGATTTCGAGCCGTTCTTTTAGGCGGTCTTCGATTTCAAAGCAGCGCGGGGCAGAGATATCCTCAAGTTGGATGGCTGCGAAGGTGGGCGAAATGGTTACGACAGTCTCAATAATCTGTTCGACATCCGTTGTGTTTAACAGGATCGGCACCCCGGACAGTCCAACCAGGGTTTCCATTAACATCGCTTTTCCTTCCATAACTGGCATACTGGCCAACGGGCCAATGTCTCCCAGGCCGAGTACTGCGGTGCCATCGGTGACAATCGCAACCAGGTGGCTTATCGCAGTATATTGGCGCGCCAGGTTTGGGTCGGCTGCAATTTTCAGGCATACTTCCGCAACCCCAGGGGTATAAACACGGCGCAAGATCGGTAGGCTATCCACCTGATA
>CAZAGA010000068.1:0-13035 GCA_964484335.1 uncultured Anaerolineaceae bacterium | reverse complement strand
ATCACTGGCGGGGCATTTCGATCTCGCAGGGCTACCTGCTGACTGACACGGCGGTCATTTTATTAGCCGGCCTATCCTTCGGTTGGGAAAAGGCGCTGTATGCGATGATTGTCCTGTATGCCAGCGGAATTACCGCCGAAGCGATCAGCGAAGGATCAAACGTCGCCCGCACGGCAATGATCGTGACCAGCCAGCCGGAGGGGATTGCCCGGCGCATCCTGGAAGATATGCAGCGCGGGGTAACGGTGTTGAGCGGGAGGGGCGCGTATACCGGCGCCGAGCGGGATGTGCTCTACGTGGTCGTCTCGCGATCAGAGGTGCCCCAGATCAAAGCCCTGGTGCATGAAGAAGACCCACAGGCCTTTATGGTGATCGGCCAGGCTCATGAGGCCCTGGGCGAGGGATTCCGGCCGTTGAAAGCTTGATTCACCCGGAAAAGCTTGCAACCCTGGCCAGAAAAGCACGTATATAAAGTCGAGAAACAAAATGAATCTTCCAGACCCACAGCCATCCTGGATTCGGGCTGCGCAGCAAGGCGATCCGCAGGCATTTACGAGCCTGGTAGAAACTTACCAGCGGCCGGTGTATAACCTGTGCTACCGGATGCTGGGCAACGCTGAAGATGCTGAAGATGCCGCGCAGGAGACCTTCCTGCGAGCCTATAAGTCGCTTGGCTCGTATGACAGCAATCGCTCCTTATCGACCTGGCTGCTCTCGATTGCGGCGCATTTCTGCATTGACCAGATTCGCCGCCGTCGGCTGCCGCTGGTCTCGATCGAAGACTTGCCGGTTCCCGACTTACCGGATAAGGGCCTGGATGTGGAGACGAAATTGGGTAATAAGGAAGAGCGAACCCGCATCCGCGGTTTATTGGAAGCACTCGAGCCCACCGACCGGGCGTTGGTGGTGATGTATTACTGGTACGATTTTTCGTACCAGGAAATCAGCCAGGCGCTCAAGCTGACCGAAAGTGCAGTGAAGAGCCGCCTACACCGCGCTCGCCGGGCGATGGCGCAGCGCTGGTTGGAGCAGCAGCCTGTGCCTGCCCTGGGGGCGGAAAGGATCCCGGTATGACCCACCAGCCTTACCTGAACTGGATGATGGTTGACGCAGAACAGCCGGATGAAGCCTTGCGGCCTGAACAGGCGGCTGCCTTGCAGCAGCACCTGGAAAGCTGCCCGGAATGCAGCCGGCTGGCACTGGCCTGGCAGGCGGTGGAGCGCGAGTTGAAGCAGGCCGAACAGGTTGCTCCCGCGCCCGGCTTCAGCGCCCGCTGGCAGGCGCGCCTGGAAACTGAGCGCAGTGTCCGGCAGCGACAGCATGGTTATCGGCTGCTGGCGCTGAATGTTGGGTTGGCGCTGGCTGGCCTGGCCTTGCTGACGGTCCTGGCCTGGCCGCTGCTGAAATCGCCGCAGTTATTTTTCTGGACGACCGTTTACCAGGTGGTGCGTTGGTTTTCGATCCTGAGCGCGGCGCGTGGTTTCATCGACAGCCTGCTGCAAAGTGTTTACCTGGGTCCAACCCCAACCCTGATCCTGTTGGCTGGGGCGCTGGTTTCCCTGGCAGGCGCGTTAGGCCTGGCCTGGGGGGCTTCGATGCGTTGGCTGCTCCAGCCGCGCCCGGCGGCTGTGCGGAGTAAATCTGTGGTGGAGGTCGATCATGAAGTCAATCCTTAAGGTTTTTGCGATCATTGGCCTGGGCGTGTTGTTGGCCCTGCCGGTCGTTGGGGTGTCTGCCAGCAACGGGCAACTCCAGGAGACGATCAGCGGTGGAAAGCTGGTCCTGGGCGGCTACTACAACCTGGCCGACGGCCAGACGTTGGAAGGGGGAATGTTGATCCTGGGCGGCACAGTCGACCTGGCGCCGGCTTCAACCGTGGTGGGCGACGTCGCCATGTTGGGTGGCAATCTGCGGGCGGATGGCAAGATCACCGGCAGCCTGTTATCGCTGGGCGGACTGGTCCGCCTGAGCGCGAGCACAACAATCAGCGGCGATGTTAATGCCTTTGGTGGTGATTTACAGGGCGAAGAACTGGCAGCTATCGCCGGCCGGGTCTCTACAGACAGCAGTACTTCGTTTCCGCTGGTCTTGCCGGGCGGTCTCGAAGTACCGGTGCCGAACATCGATTTCCAGTTCAACCCGTTGTTGGATTTCTTGTGGTTGCTGGTCCAGTCGCTGGTCTGGGCAGCCCTGGCGGTGTTGGTGGTGCTGTTCGCCCAAGCCGCCACCCGGCGGGTGGGGCAGACGGTTGTCTCCCAGCCGCTCGTGTCGGGTGGGATGGGGTTGCTGACCACCCTGGTGGCTATCATGGCGATCGTACTGTTGGCAATTACCCTGATCTGTAGCCCGCTGGCCTTGCTGGCAGCCATAATCCTGGCGGTAGCCTGGGTGTTCGGGGTGGTCGCGCTGGGTGTGGAAAGCGGTGAGCGCCTGGCGAAAATGGTTCATCGTGATTGGCCGCTGCCCCTATCGGCTGCCCTGGGTGCATTTGGGATCACCCTGGTCACCGGCGTGATCGGTAAGATCCCCTGCGTAGGCTGGGTGGCGCCTTTCCTGGTGGGTGTGTTGGGGATTGGTGCAGTGCTGTTGACTCGCTTTGGCACACGGCCTTACCCGACTGAGATTGTCAGCGCGCCGCCGGTCGAAAATTAGTAGTGCAGGGCTACCCCGGCGGCAATCAGGATCTGGCCGAGGTGGTAGGTAAGCATGCTGATTGTCCGGCCGTTACGGCTGGGCGTCACAAACCGGTTCCAGCCTAATAAAGTGTCAGAAATCATAAAGGATAACGCGCCGGCGCTGGCAATCAGCGCCGGCGCCGGTTGCCAGTCTTCGCGCAGGAGAGTCAGCAAGGCGCTCCAGGTCATCAGGCTGAGGACAATGGTATAAGCGATGGTTGGCCAGATCAGCCAGGCCTGCTCAGTTGTGCGCAGGCTGGCGGCGATCTGGCGATGGACCTGGATGGCAGGCAGGCAGATCATTGCTGCTAGCGCCAGGCTGGTGACATTCAGGACCGGCAGGCCGGCGGAAAAGCCAATTGTGTACAGCGCCAGCGCCAGCCAGAACGAGCCAAACCCGGCCAGAAACTGTTCCTTGGGCAAGAGCAGGAAAATATCTCCAGCCAGCGATAAGAGCATACCCAGGCCAAACCAGATCGTCCAGCCCTGAAAACCGGTTGTGCTGTAAAACCAGGCCAGGAGCGCCAGCATTACCCCTGGTTTAAGAAACCATTCGGCTTTGCGCCAGCCGCGGGCAACCGCGACCCAGTCAGCAACGGCCAGCACCACAGTCAATCCAAGCAGCAAAGCGGCGGTCATGACTAGTACCCAAACCAACGCAGGACTTTTTCATCATCCCGCCAGTTTTTCCGGACTTTTACCCGCAAGAGCAGATAGATTTTTCGACCGCTCATCTGCTCGATTTTCTCGCGTGCCAGGGAACCAATTTTCTTCAGCATCACACCTCCCTGGCCAATCACAATCGGTTTATGCGCCTCTCGCTCGACAAACAGGGTGGCTTCAATGTAAGCGCCGGTTTCAGACCGTTCGGTGTACTGGTCGATGCGGATGGCAATGCCATGGGGTACCTCATCCCGAAGCAGGTATAGGGCAGCTTCGCGGATCAGATCGGCAGCAATCTCCCGCTCGTAGAGATCGGTCAATTGATCGGGTGGGAAATCCGGCTCGCCGGCCGCAAGGTTTGCCAGGATTGCCGCCAGCAAGCCGTCCAGGTTGTCGCCGCGTGCGGCGGAAATGCGGATGGGCAGCGCCTCCGGCAGCAGGACCTGGTAGGCGGCGGATTTTTCGGCGAGCTGCTCCGGGCTGACCAGGTCAGCCTTGTTGAGAGCCAGGATCACCGGCAAACGGCGTTTTTGGTCGTTCAGCAGCTTGACCAGCAACAAGTCCTCTGGATGGGGCGGCTGGCTGATGTCGACCAGGAAAAGCGCCAGGTCGCTTTCTTCCAGGGTCTCTTCCGCTTCTTTGTTCATGTTTTGACCCAGCTTGTGAAGCGGTTTATGCACCCCGGGGGTGTCGATAAAAACCACCTGGGCCTGGTCGAGGGTCAAGATGCCCAGCTGGCGCTTGCGGGTGGTCTGGGGGCGGGGCGATACGGCGGCGATCTTTTGGCCCAGCAGGCTGTTGATCAGGGTTGATTTGCCGACATTCGGGCGGCCCATTACCGCCACGTAGCCGGCTTTAAAAATATTCGGGAGCGGCTTGTCTTCATCCATGGGTCAATTTTATCAGAATACCTTAATATATTTGGCAAAAATAGTTCTTGACCTGGAGTTTGAATCTAGTATAATTTAGGTTCGTCTATATTTGCGATTGGACTTGTTGCGTCCAAGAAATGGAAATTAAGTTTTGGGATCTTTTGCGTAAAACGTGCTGGAGGCGCGTCCGGAAACGTTTTGCGCTTTTCGCTTGTCTGCCATAAGATTCTATATAGAGCTCAGGAGATGACGCATGGCAAAAAATTTGCCGAGTAAATCGTACGCGCGGATTGATGTCAAGCTGCCCTTGCCCGATTTGATCGAGGTTCAACTTGAGTCATTCGAGCGGTTGAAAACCGATGGCCTGGCCGATCTGTTCAACGAGATTTCGCCGATCGAGTCCTACAACAAAGGGATGAAGCTGTACTTTCCCAGCTATAATCCCGAGGAGAAAGCCTGGGGGTTGACCTACTGGTTTGGCGAGCCGAAGCATAGTATTGATGAGTGCGTCGAGCGTGATTTGACTTACGCCTGCCCGCTGTATGTCTCGGTGCTGCTGGCTGGCCCGGATGTGCCCGACCCGATCAAGCAAGATATCTTCCTCGGCGATTTTCCTCAGATGACCGAGAAGGGCACCTTTATTATCAATGGCACCGAGCGTGTGGTGGTTTCGCAGTTGATCCGCTCGCCGGGTGTCTATTTTGAAGCACCCTATGACCGCTCGACTGGCCGCCCGCTGGCGATGGCCAAGCTAATCCCGGATCGCGGTGCCTGGATGGAATTTGAAACCCGCAAGAGCGACTACATCACCCTGCGCTTCAACCGCAAGCGCACGGTGCCGATTACCATTTTCTTGCGCGCGCTAGCGGCAGTGAAAGATGGAATGATAGATAGCCCGTTGAATACTGGCAGTGATGAAGAGCTGCTTGAGCTGTTCAATGCGGTGGATAACAATCCCGACCGGATGTATATTCCCTCGACCCTGTTCCAGGAGCCGGAATGGGATACCTCCCATGGCCAGACGATTGCCGAAGCTGCTTTGCTGGAGTTCTTCAAACGCATGCGCCCAGGGGATCCAGCCACACTGGAAAATGCGCGCGAGTTCTTGGAAGAACAACTGTTTGATCAGCGCCATTATGATCTGGAGCGAGTCGGGCGGTATAAACTAAACCAGAAGCTCGACCTGCATGGTAAAGTGCCGATTGTTCACCGCACGGTGACCAAGTGGGATGTAGTCCACCTGGTGCAGCGGATGATCAAGATCAATAACGGCGTTGAGATGGCTGACGATATCGATCACCTGGGCAATCGCCGGGCCAAGACGGTCGGCGAATTGATTCAGAACAAGCTGCGCATCGGCCTTCGCCGGATGGAACGGGTGATCAAAGAGCGCATGTCGATCCGCGACCAGGATCAGCTCACTCCGATTACCCTGATTAACATCCGGCCGGTTGTCGCAGCACTGCGTGAATTTTTTGGCTCAAGCCAGCTCTCGCAATTTATGGACCAGACCAACCCACTGGCCGAGCTGCGTCACAAGCGCACTTTGTCAGCATTGGGCCCGGGCGGCTTGCGCCGTGAGCGTGCCGGCTTTGACGTCCGCGACGTTCACCACTCGCACTACGGGCGCATTTGCCCGGTAGAGACACCGGAAGGTCCGAATATTGGTCTAATCGGCCGCCTGGCCTCGTTTGCTAAGGTCAACGAATATGGTTTTATCGAGACGCCTTACCGGCGGGTGCGCAAGGCGCTCAAGTCGGATGATCCTCGCCTGGTGAATCGCACCCTGCGGGAGACGATTACCGACCCGGAAACTGGTGAGGTGATCGGGAGAGAAGAAGAACTGGTTACTAAGGCGATGGCGGCTGCAATTCGCAAGCTGAATCCACCTGAAGTGTTGGTTAAGCCGTTTGTCTCATCAGAAATCGAGTACCTCTCGGCGGATGAAGAAGACCGGTTTGTGATTGGCCAGTCGAATACCCTGCTGACCGAGCACAACGATTTTGTCCGCCGGCGTGTTTCTTCGCGGTATCACTCGGGCTTCTTGTTCTCTTCTCCGACCAATATTGATTATATGGATGTGGCCCCGCACCAGATCGTTGGGATTAGCGCGGCGCTGATTCCCTTCCTGGAGCATGACGACGCGAACCGCGCCCTGATGGGCTCGAACATGCAGGCCCAGGCTGTGCCTTTGTTGCGGCCGGATGTTCCCCAGGTTTCGACTGGGATGGAGTATTCAGCGGCGCTGGACTCCGGGCAGGTCGTAATTGCTGAGGAAGAAGGTGAAGTTATCTCGGTCACCGGCAGCAGCGTGGTTATCCGCGACAGCGATGGCAAGACGCATGCTTACTCCCTGCGAAAATATCAGCGTTCGAACCAGAGTACCTGCATTGACCAGCGGCCAGCAGTGGTGAAAGGCCAACGGGTGCACAAGGGCGACGTTATCGCAGACTCCTCCTCGACGGAGAGCGGCGAGCTGGCGTTGGGCCAGAATGTCACTGTGGCATTTGTCTCGTGGGAAGGCGGCAACTTCGAAGATGCGATCCTGATTTCGGAGCGCCTGGTGCAAGATGACGCTTTCACTTCGGTGCATATCGAGAAATACGAGGTCGAGTCACGCGACACCCGGCTTGGCCCGGAAGAGATTACCCGCGACATTCCCAACGTGGGCGAGGACGCGATTAAAGATCTGGACGATCATGGGATTATCCGGATTGGCGCCGAGGTTGGCCCGAACGACATCCTGGTTGGTAAGATCTCCCCGAAAGGTGAGAAGGAACTGACCCCAGAAGAGCGCCTGCTGCGGGCGATCTTTGGCGAGAAGTCGCGCGATGTGAAAGACACCTCCCTGCGAATGCCGCATGGCGAGCGAGGGAAGGTCGTTGAGGTTAAGGTGTTTACCCGCGAGGATAACGCTGACCTCTCGGCGGGTGTAGATATGATGGTGCGCGTCTCGGTAGCGCAGCGCCGCAAGATCACCGCTGGCGATAAAATGGCTGGCCGGCACGGCAATAAGGGTGTCGTTTCCAAGGTTGTTCCGGTGGAAGATATGCCCTTCCTGGAAGATGGTACGCCAGTGGATGTGATCCTAAACCCGCTTGGTGTCCCGGGACGTATGAATATCGGCCAGGTGCTGGAAACTCACCTGGGTTGGGCTTCCAGCCGCCTGGGCTTCCGGGCGATTTCGCCAGTTTTCGATGGCGCGACGGAAAAAGAAATTGAGGCCGAACTGGCTCGCTCCTGGCTGATTGATCACGCTTGGGTGGATGTGGGTAAGGTGGCCTGGAATTGGTTGAAGCAGCAGAGCTACGAGCCATCAACGATTGAGGACGATGAAGAGGTCCGCCGCTTATACCTGGAAGCCTGGCTTGGCGATCGCGGGTATGACGTGAACGACCTGGTCGCAGACCCGACCTATGCCCGGCGCTCTGCGCTGCGTGAGTGGTTGCGCGATAATGGCTTCGCGCCCGAAAAGCTGCTGGTTTTTGAAAACGAGAAGTTAAGCCTTTCCGAGCGTCACGCCCGTGATCAGGAAGCGATTAATGTCTGCTTGAAGCACTGGATTATGGAGCAAGGTCGCTCGGTCGATGGGTTGGGAGAAGATGGTCTGGCCGCGCTCGCTCAGGAGATCAGCCTGGAGATTGGGCGGCCTGTACCGATCCTGGGGAAACAGGTCCTGCGCGATGGAAAAATCGGTGATCCCTATGACCAGCCAGTGACCGTGGGTGTGATGACTATGCTTAAGCTGCACCACCTGGTCGAAGACAAGGTTCATGCCCGCTCCACTGGCCCATACAGCCTGGTTTCGCAGCAGCCCCTGGGTGGTAAAGCTCAATTTGGCGGCCAGCGGTTCGGTGAAATGGAAGTCTGGGCGCTGGAAGCGTATGGTGCAGCCTATACCCTTCAGGAAATGCTGACAGTTAAATCGGATGATGTCCAGGGCCGGGTGAAGACCTACGAGGCAATTGTCAAAGGGGATGCAATCGAAGAGCCAAGCATCCCGGCTTCCTTCCGGGTGCTGGTGAAAGAGCTGCAAAGCCTGGGGTTATCGGTTGAAGCGGTAACGGATGCTGGCGAGTTGATTAAGTTCGGAAAAGATGAAGAGCGTGCCCGCCCGCCGAAGCTGCCTACCGGCCTGATGGGGTTGGGCGAGGAGTTCTGATCTGCTCCCGGCGAAATGCTTGACTTGAGTATGTCGGCATGGTAAAATCGCAATTCGTTGCCCCACGCTTTACCCTGGACGGCATCACCCCCGTCCAACAAATTTGGCGGACAACAATTCGTGAGGCCATCAGTAACGTTGGATGGCCTCACTTAATGGAAGAAAAGAAGCAAAGTTCTTATTTTTTTGGAGGCGAAAGTGCCAACCATCAACCAATTGGTTCGAAAAGGCCGTAAGTCAAAGAAGGTCAAAAGCAAGGCCCCTGCCCTGCTGTACACGCTGAACTCGATGAAGCAGCGGCGTGTGCGCCAGGAAAAGGGCGCCCCTCAGAAGCGCGGTGTCTGCACCGTGGTTCGCACGATGACCCCGAAAAAGCCGAACTCCGCCTTGCGTAAGATTGCGCGTGTGCGCTTGAGCAACGGGATCGAAGTAACTGCTTACATCCCGGGCGAGGGCCACACGTTGCAGGAACACTCGGTGGTGCTGGTTCGTGGTGGTCGTGTTAAGGATCTGCCCGGTGTGCGGTATCACATTGTGCGTGGCACCCTGGACACTGGCGGTGTCAACAACCGAAAGCAGGGCCGTTCCAAGTATGGCGCCAAGCGACCGAAACCAGGCGCTCCGGTTAAGGCGCCAGGAAAGAAGTAGGAGAGATCGAATGTCTCGACGTAGCAGTGCTGAAAAACGTGAAATTCAACCCGATGTGCGCTACAACAGCGTACAGGTCCAGTCGTTCATTAACCGAGTGATGCACAACGGTAAGAAAAGCGTTGCTGCCACCCTGGTTTATGATGCCCTTGACGCGGTCGAAGAGCGCACCAAGCGCAACGGACTGGAAATGTTCGAGTTGGCGCTTAAGAATGTCGCACCAATGATGGAAGTCAAGCCGCGGCGTGTTGGTGGTGCAACCTACCAGGTGCCGATGGAAGTTCCGGCTTACCGGCGGTTTGCTCTTGCCACTCGCTGGATCCTGAGCGCAGCGCGCTCCCGCTCTGGGAAAAACTTTTCCGAGAAGCTGGCTGCTGAGTTGATGGACGCAGTGAACAACCAGGGTGCCGCCATTCGCAAACGCGAAGAAACTCATAAAATGGCTGAGGCCAACCGCGCTTTCTCTCACTACCGGATGTAATCTAGAAAGATCTGCCTGTGCCTCGCATTTACCCGCTTGACCGCTACCGAAATATCGGGATTATTGCCCATATTGACGCCGGGAAGACCACAACCACGGAGCGTATTCTGTTTTATACCGGAAAGACGCACCGGATTGGCTCGGTGGACGATGGGACAACGGTCACCGATTGGATGGAGCAGGAGCGGGAGCGGGGGATCACGATTGTCTCGGCAGCGGTTTCGGCCGAATGGAAAGATTACCAGATCAACATCATTGATACTCCGGGACATATCGATTTCACTGCTGAAGTCCAGCGCTCGCTGCGCGTCCTGGATGGCGGCGTGGTTGTTTTTGATGCTGTGCAGGGCGTAGAGCCGCAAAGCGAAACTGTCTGGCGGCAGGCCGACCGTTATGGCGTACCGCGAATCTGCTTTGCCAACAAGATGGACCGGGTGGGCGCATCCTACGATCGTACACTCGAGTCGATCCGCCAGCGCCTGGGAGCCAACGCGATCGCGATGCAGCTTCCGATTGGCTTTGAAGCGAATTTCCGCGGCGTGGTCGATCTGATGACCGAGACGGCGATTGCCTGGGAAGAAGAAAGCGGCCGGGATCCCCGTGAAGTGGAAATTCCCGCTGATCTATGTACTCAGGCATCGGAAATGCGGGCCAGGATGGTCGAGCAAATCGCTGAAACTGACGACGAGCTGACCGTGAAATACCTGGAGGCAGAGGAGATTTCAATTCCAGAGCTGAAGGCTGCTCTGCGCCGGGCGGTGATCGCAGGAAAAGCGACACCGGTTTTTTGTGGCAGCTCGCTGCGCAATAAAGGCGTCCAGCCAGTTTTGGATGCGGTGATCGATTACCTACCCTCACCGTGCGATATTCCCCCGGTGTATGGTACGGATCCGCGCAATGGCGACTCGGTTGAGCGCCCTCCGGATGATGATTCTCCGCTGAGTGCACTGGTATTTAAGATTGTCACCGATCCGTATGTCGGCCGCCTGGCTTACATCCGGGTTTATTCGGGCAAGCTGTCCCAGGGTTCGATGGTCTATAACTCGACCAAGGACCGGCGTGAACGTGTTGGCCGTCTGCTGCGGATGTACGCGGACCGGCGCGATGACGTGAGCGAGGTGCTGGCGGGCGATATTGGCGCTGTGCTGGGGATGAAGGAATCCTTCACAGGTGACACGCTTTCAGACGCTTCGGCTCCGGTCCTTCTGGAGAGTATTTCGTTTCCGAATCCGGTGATCTCGGTCTCAATTGAACCGAAGACGACTGCCGACCAGGATCGCATGGCGGAAGCGCTGCGTAAACTCTCTGAAGAAGACCCAACTTTCCAGGTCAGTGGAAATGAAGAGACCGGTCAGACGATCATTGCCGGGATGGGTGAGCTGCACCTCGAGGTGTTGGTGGATCGGATGCTGCGTGAGTTTCGCGTCCAGGCCCGCGTCGGGCGCCCGCAGGTGGCCTACCGAGAGTCGATTACCCGGCCAGTGGAAAAATCTGAATATCGCTATGTCAAGCAGACTGGCGGTCGTGGCCAGTATGGGCATGTGGTCCTGGCGATTGAGCCTGGTGAGCCCAGCAGTGGGATTCAATTTGAAAATGCGATTGTCGGTGGTGTTATTCCTAAGGAATATATTCCGGCAATTGAAAAAGGCGTGCGCGAAGCCGCCGAATCGGGTGTCCTGGCCGGTTATCCAGCTACGGACATCAAAATTCGGCTTTATGATGGTTCGTTTCATGAAGTCGACTCGAACGAAATGGCTTTTAAGATGGCCGGTTCCCTGGCGCTCAAAGAGGGCATGCAAAAAGCAGGCCCGGTCCTGTTGGAGCCAATCATGAAAGTGGAAGTTGTCGTTCCAGAGGAGTTTCTGGGCGACATCATTGGTCAGCTGACCAGCCGGCGCGGCCTGGTCCAGGGCATGGAGATCCGTGCTGGGAATGCCCAGGCGGTTCGCTCGATGGTCCCACTGGCTGAAATGTTTGGATATGCAACTGACCTGCGCTCGGCGACTCAAGGCCGGGGCGTATTCTCGATGGAATTCGACCATTATGCGCAGGTGGCCGAGAACGTTGCCAGAGCAATTGTTAACGGCTAATCCTTAAAACACAACTTGGAACCTTTTTGTACGATAGTCATTGAATAGGAGACGCACTTATGGGAAAGCAGAAATTTGATCGCAGCAAGCCGCACATGAACGTTGGGACGATGGGGCACATTGACCACGGAAAGACGACCTTGACCGCGGCGATCACCAAGTTCAGCGCCCTGCAGGGGTACGGCGAGTTTCGGGCCTTCGACTCGATCGACAATGCGCCGGAAGAGAAAGCGCGCGGCATCACGATCAACATTGCGCACGTGGAATACCAGACCGCCAAGCGGCACTACGCCCACGTGGACATGCCTGGGCACCGTGACTACATCAAGAACATGATCACGGGCGCAGCGCAGGTGGATGGGGCGATCCTGGTGGTGGCCGCGCCGGATGGGCCGATGCCGCAGACGCGTGAGCACGTCCTGTTGGCTCGCCAGGTGGAAGTACCGGCGATCGTGGTGTACTTGAACAAAGTGGACATGATGGACGACCCGGAGCTGTTGGAGCTGGTGGAGCTGGAGCTGCGCGAGCTACTGAACGAGTACGGGTTCCCTGGGGATGAGACGCCGATCGTGCGCGGCAGCGCCCTGGCGGCGTTGGAGAGCAAGAGCACGGACCCGAATGCGCCGGAATACGAGAGCATCAAAGAGTTGATGCGCGTGGTGGACGAGTACATTCCGGAGCCGGTGCGCGATGTAGACAAACCGTTCATGATGCCGGTGGAAGACGTGTTCTCGATCAAGGGACGCGGGACGGTGGTGACCGGGCGTATCGACCGTGGGCTGGTGAAGGTTGGCGATGCAGTCGAGATCGTTGGCCTGCGCGACAAGAGCATGCCGTCGGTGGTGACGGGTGTGGAAATGTTCCACAAATCGTTGGACCAGGGCATGGCGGGCGACAACGCTGGCCTGCTGCTGCGCGGCATCGAGCGCACGGACGTGGAGCGGGGCATGGTGGTGGCGAAGCCGAAGAGCATCACGCCGCACCGCAAGTTCATGAGCGAAGTGTACGTGTTGAAGAAAGACGAAGGTGGGCGTCACAAAGCATTCTTCAGCGGGTACCGGCCGCAGTTCTACATCCGGACGATGGACGTGACCGGGAACATCAAGCTGCCGGAAGGCGTGGAGATGGTCATGCCGGGCGACAACGTCAACCTGGAAGTGGAATTGATCGTGCCGGTGGCGTTGGAGCAGGGCTCGAAGTTCGCCATCCGCGAAGGCGGCCTGACCGTCGGCGCGGGCGTTATCACCAAGATCATCGAATAGGTGTGATATGATGGCCAAGCAGAAAATTCGTATCCGCCTGAAAGCATTTGATCACCGTGTGCTCGACCAATCTGCCAAACGGATTGTCGAGACGGCCGAGCGAACTGGCGCCCGAGTAGTTGGCCCAGTACCCTTGCCAACTCGGATAGAACGGTTTACAATACGACGCTCATCTTTTATCG
>CAZAGA010000067.1:0-13298 GCA_964484335.1 uncultured Anaerolineaceae bacterium | reverse complement strand
TTGAGATGGTTAATTCAGCCTTCTCTGCCTGGAGCTGTAACCGCTCAACCGCTTTATCGATCAGGTGAATCGGCGAGACGGATTCCATTCGCAAGGGAACTTTCCCAGATTCGATCCGAGAGAGTTCCAGGAGCTCCGAAACGATCAGGCTGATCGCGTCGACTTCGGTTTCCATGCGTTGTAAAAACCGGCGGGCAGCCGGTGGATCTTCCAGGGCAGTATCCTGAAGTGTCTCCGTCAAAGCCTTTAATGAAGCCAATGGAGTGCGCAACTCATGCGAAATGTTGCTCATGAAATCCTGACGGATGGTTTCGAGCCTGCGAAGCCGGGTTAGATTTTGGATGAGTATAAGCGTGCTGCCTGGCATGACTTTTCCCAGGCTGGTGACCTGGCATTGCAGATATAGCCGGCGGTTGGGTATCTCGATTAAGCCAGCTTGCGGTTCGTTAGTCGCGGTGTGCAGCTTCCACAAATCGACCAATTGGTGCTGACGGAAGGCTTCGATCAGGGAACGGTTCATCGACTCTTCATGGGAGATATTAAACATGCTTTCGGCGGCCGGGTTGATTAATTGGATCTTACCTTCAGAGTCAAGCATGACCACCCCATCACTCATCATGTTGAGCACCGAATTTAACTTGGTTTGTTCAGCCTCCAGAGCGTTAATCTTTGCTCGAAGCTGTTCCCCCATCACATTGAATGATTTGGTCAACTTCCCAACTTCATCTGCGGTTGAAGGCAAGATATTCTGACCCAGGTCGCCATTCGCGATCCGGT
Organism: uncultured Anaerolineaceae bacterium; assembly: GCA_964484335.1. Lineage (GTDB taxonomy): Bacteria > Chloroflexota > Anaerolineae > Anaerolineales > UBA4823 > CAZAGA01. The sequence continues at coordinate 12,521 of CAZAGA010000067.1, read as the reverse complement.
CGGCCGCTTTGGTCAGTTCGCGGATGGGTTGTGTGATCCTACTGGCGATCCACAAAGCCAGCATGATGGCTATCGCCGCGGCTAATAAAGCAAACCAGAAGATCGTCTTTTGGAGTTGGCGGATCGTGGTATCGATGCTGGTCACTGGCATGGCCAGCCGAACGTAGCCTAGATTGTCGCCTGCTTCTTCGACCCGGGTCGCGACATAGAGCATGTCCACGCCCTCGGTATGGCTGAAGCGCGTCGCCATCCCAAGCCCAGATCGTTCAGCTTGGATGATCTCTGGTCGGTTGGCGTGGTTATCCATTCGGGTCCGGTCATCATCCGACTCTCCAATCACGGTTCCATCCGTTGCAATCAGGGTCACTCGGGAATTCAATTGCTCGGCCCAGAATCTGGCCTGCTCATCCAGAATCAGGCTGGCGCCATTGGATTTTAATTCGGGTTTCAGGCTTTCGGCGACCATTTTTGCTTCAGTCGAAAGTTGTTGTTCGAGATCTGCCAGGTGCGCCTTGCGCAGGATACTGGAAGTATATGCACCCATTGCTATCATCAAAAGCAGGATGAGCACAGCAAACGGAATTGCGTTGCGCCAACGAATACTTTTCATATGTTATCCCTCAAAGCGGTACCCCGCGCCTCGAACGGTGACGATCCTGGCCGGCAGAGCTGGATCAGCCTCAATTTTCTCTCTCAGCCACCGGACGTGAACATCCACTGTCCGGCTACCACCGCTGAATTCCCAACCCCAGACCCGTTCCAGGATCATGTCTCGCGACAAAACCTGGCCGCGATGTTGTGCCAAAAACAGTAGCAGGTCAAACTCTTTGGGTTTCAAAGCCAACGGTTGGTCTTCCAACAGCACTTCTCTTCTCAATAAATGCAAAGTCAGGTTACCAAATTGGATGACTTCTTTGATCCGGGTTGCTTCGCTATCTGCTTCTTCGCGCATCATCCGAACCCGGCGAAGCTGGGCTTTAACACGCGCCAGGAACTCTCGCATGCTGAACGGCTTAGTCAAATAATCATCCGCACCCATCTCTAGGCCAATTACCCGGTCGATTTCATCATCTCGAGCAGTCAGCATCAAGATCGGGGTGTTCATGTCCTGGCGTAGAATCCTACAGACCTCGAATCCATCTAAAATTGGTAGCATCACATCAAGTACGATCAGGTCAGGTTGGAGTTCGCGGGCGCTTTTGATGGCGGATTGACCATCTCCCACAAGGGTAACTTCATAACCTTGCCGGCTTAAGTTATAAGCCAGGGTCTCTTGAAGCGTAGGCTCATCCTCTACAATTAATATTTTCTCGCTCATGGTTAAACCTGTATTCTCTCCGGTTTATCCAAACCGGCCTTCGACATAGTCTTCGGTGCGTTTATTTTCAGGGTTGGTAAATAACTTTCTTCCCTGGCCAAACTCGATCAACTCACCTTGAAGAAAGAATGCGGCGTAATCGGCTGTTCGAGCGGCTTGCTGGATTGAGTGCGGCACCAGGATTATGGTATAGGATTCCTTCAATCGATCTAGCGAAGCCTCAACTTTATAGGTCGATATTGGATCTAGACCCGAGGTTGGTTCATCCAGTAAAATAACTTCGGGCTCAAGGGCAAGGCTGCGAGCGATACACAATCGTTGCTGCTGTCCGCCTGACAGGGCAACCGCTGGATCATCAAGTCGATCTTTGACTTCCTCCCACAAAGCGGCCTGGTTAAGACTCCGCTCTACGGCTTCATCCAGTCGGGCTTTGTCCTTCTCTCCCGCCATTTCTAATCCATAGGTCAGGTTACCGCGGATCGAGAGTGGTAAAACGATTGGCCTGGCAAATACCATTCCGATTCTGCGCCGTAAGGCAATTACATTCAGACGTGGGTCTAAGAGATCCGTATAGCGCCCATTTCCCTCGTGAAGCATTACTCTTCCGGAAACGGCCTTTACATCAGCCATGTCATTTAGGCGGTTTAAAGTACGCAACAAGCTGGATTTGCCTCCTCCAGCTGGTCCAAACAGCACCGTCACCGCCTTTTCACGGATATGCAAAGTGATATCCTTTAGCGATTCAGTGTTATCTGAATAACTCAGTTTCAGATGCTCGATAATAAACTTATCCATTAAATTTCCACTGCATTCAATTCCTGAGTATGCTCTTTACCACTGCCGCCGGTTTCGAGCGCGCGAGCGAATGACAGTTGCAAGGATGTTTAAACTCAATACAAGTGCCAGCAACACCAGTGCCGTGCCGTATTGAATTTGAACTGGCATCCCTGGTACCTGTGTCGAGATGACATAAAGGTGGTATGGCAAGGCCATGGTCGCGTCCAGGGGCGAGCTAGGCAAGCTAGGTAAATAGAAAGCTGCTCCAGTGAACAAGATAGGAGCTGTTTCACCGGCAGCCCGTTCGAGACCCAAAATTACTCCGGTCAGGATGCCTGGGATGGCTTGGGGAAGAACGATCTGGCGAATGGTCTGCCACTTGGTTGCGCCCACCGAGATGCTGACCACCCGAAAAGGCTGTGGAACTGCTCGCAATGCCTCTTCTGAAGTACTGATAATTACGGGTAAGGTCATGATCCCCAGCGTTAGGGAAGCCGCCAGGATGCTCATTCCTAATTGCATCGCAATTACAAACATACCAAGGCCAAACAAGCCATAGACAACCGAGGGGATCCCCGCCAGGTTAATAATTGCAATCCGGATCATCCGGGTCAGCCAATTATCCTGGGCGTATTCAGATAAAAAGATTGCAGCGCCGATTCCGATCGGTATGCTAACAATCGCTGTTCCAAAGGTCAGCAGGATCGTCCCCAAAATTGCCGGGAATATGCCGCCCGACCGCATACCTTCGCGTGGGTAGTCAAAAATAAAATCGAAGGAAATTGCTGAAAGTCCTTTGTAAGCAATATAGGCGACCACCATTAAGATCACCACAACTGTGACCAAGGAAAGGCCCGTTAGAAAAGTAAAACCGGCTTTTTGAATGGCGTAACGTTTAGTAGAGGTTGAATTCATGTGCAATCGGTTATTTCAAAATTATCCAGGTTGTGTTCAAGAGAGAATTCGTTCTGCTCGTTTCTTCTTTCTGAAAACCACTGCCGAGGCAGTGATATTAATCACCAGCGAGATCAGGAAGAGAATAATCCCGATGAAGAAAAGCACTTCGTAATGCAGACTATCCTTTGCTACCTCACCCATTTCCGCAGCAATTGTGGCGGTCATTGTTCTGACGGGCGAGAAGATGGCCGATAAGCCCGCAGGTATGATTGGAGCATTACCGGTCACCATCATGACAATAATCGTCTCACCGATAATCCTTCCGACTCCGAGCATAATCGCCATCAAGACACCCGACCGCGCCGCGGGAAAAGTCACTTTCCAGATGGTTTGCCATTCGGTTGCACCGAGAGCCAAGGCGGCATCTCGGTAAGACCGCGGCACTGAGTCGAGTGCGTCTTCTGCAACAGAGACAATCGTCGGAGTGGCAATGATCCCCAGAATTACAGCGCCCGTAACCGATGCCAGGCCGGTCGGAATTTCGAGTAAACGACGGATAAATGGCGCCAGGACCAAAATTCCAATAAAACCAAGCACAACGGAAGGGACGCCTGCCAGAACCTCGATGAACGGCTTTAAGATTTCTCTAGCCCAGCGTGGTGCAATTTCAGCGATATAGATCGCTGTACCAATGCCGATTGGAACTGCCAGCAGGGAAGCAGCAATAGTAACCACCAGTGAGCCACCCAGGAGTGGTAAGATCCCATAATATGCTTCGATTGGGTACCAGCGAGTACTGAAGAGGTTATTGAACGGAACTTCTAGTATGGCTGGAAAGCCTTCGCTGAGCAGAAAATAAAAGATCAGCGCAACGAATAGGATCGCTGAGTAGCCAAAAATCTTAACCAAGGTAGAAATAATGGTTTCGGTAAGGCTTGATGTTTTACCGGAAGTTAGGCTATTCTTTTCTTCTTGGAGGGGGGAACTATTTGTCATAAATTGAGTGCTTGATCTGGGTTTAAGGTGAATGAATAGGCACAAAGCCGAGGTCAGACACGATCTGCTGGGCTTCGGGTCCCAGGATCCAATCAATATAATTCTTTACGGCCCCTTGCGGGATGGATGCAGTGTACATATAAAGATCCCGAGCAATTGGGTAAGTGCCATTGTTGACGGTCTCAATCGAAGGAATGATCGGAGTTTGATCAGTTTCTTTTGCAACTGCAATCACTTTTACCTCAGGGGTGATATATCCCAGGCCATCGTAGCCGATGGCATTTGGGTTATCGCTGACTTCCGCAATGATCCCTTCCGAAGAAGGCAGCAAAAGAGTGTTTTGTGCGAACAAGGTTTTATCTTTCGAGTTTCCCAGTCTCAGGACATGTTCTAGGAAATAGATATGTGTTCCAGAATTGGTTTCACGCGATAAACGGACAATTGGCCGGTCCTCGCCACCGACTTCGGCCCAATTGTTAATTTTCCCGCTATAAATATCGGAGATTTGTCGCAGGGTTAGTTCAGAAACCGGGTTTGAGGGATTGACAATCACTGCGATGGCATCGCGAGAAATGATAAATTCCTGGGGGTCGATACCATTTGTGCGCGCCGTTTCAATTTCTTCCCCTTTAATCGCTCGAGAAGCATTGGCAATATCGACGGTACCATTGATTAAGGAGGCGATTCCGGTGCCAGACCCTCCACCCGAAACGGAAATTCGTATCTCAGGGTGGTTTTGTTGGTATTTTTCGGCCCAGGCCAGGGCCAGGTTCACAATCGTATCTGAACCGGTGTTTTGGATATAGGTTTGGCTTTCCTGTGGGGATGGTTTCCCTTCAGATGATCCCTGGCTTTGGCTGGAACAACTGATTAAAAACAGGCACATCAAGATCAACAAGAGGGCGCGGAGGGCTTTCATCAGAAAGATTATAGCTTGAAAATTTACCCTGGGCAAGGCAACCTGCCTCAACTGAAAAAGGTAACGGGCGTTTTTTCGGGTAGAATCTAAGGCATGATTTCAACCAACTCATCGCCAATTTTTCAGGTAAGAGATTTAAACTTTTTTTACGGCGCTACCCAGGCGTTAATCGACATCCAGATGGATATTTTGCCTCGCCGTGTTACCGCCTTGATTGGCCCATCGGGATGTGGAAAATCAACCTTTCTGCGTTGCCTGAACCGAATGAATGATCGCATTAAGGGCACACGCGTAATCGGAGAAATCCTGCTTGAGGGTCAAAGTATTTACGCCCCCGATTATGATCTGGCTCTATTGCGTCAAAGGGTCGGAATGGTGTTTCAAAAACCGAACCCGTTTCCCCAATCGGTTTTTGCAAACGTCTCGTTTGGGCCGCAGGTTTTGGGTATGGTGGATAACAAGCTTCAGCTAGCGGAGATTGTCGAGAAAAGCTTGATCCAGGCTGCTTTGTGGGATGAAGTGAAAGACCATCTAGGGGATGATGCGCTGAGTCTTTCCCTTGGTCAACAGCAACGTCTGTGTATAGCACGTGTCCTGGCTGTGCAACCAGATGTTATCTTAATGGATGAGCCAGCTTCTGCCCTAGATCCAATCGCAACTACCAAAATCGAGGACTTGATTGACGAACTGAAGGAATCTTATACGATTGTTATTGTGACCCATAACATGCAGCAAGCCGCACGGGTTTCGGATTTCACCGGGTTCTTCTGGCTTGGTCAATTGGTGGAATTCTCGCCTACCCGGCAAATGTTTACCAAGCCTGTCAAGGAACTTACTGAGACCTATATTACCGGTAGAATGGGTTGAATTTAACCAGCTAGGTCACTTGCAATTTTCTCATTAATTGATGGTTTGTCGGTTCTACCAGGATAGAGCCATCCGGGAATACGATGGTCGGCACGCTTCGAAATCCCTGGTTGGTTTGGACAACAAAAGCCTCGCCATTCTGATCATGATCGATATTGATGAAATCAAAAGATATCCCGTACCTTTGAAAAAAACGCGTCGTGCGGTGGCAATCGGGACACCAGCTAACACCATAGACTTTAATTTGATTTTCCATTTCAGGTACCCTCAGTAGTTGCCATGTTGGCTCTAGAGCAGGAAACCCCTCTTTATCTTGGAACAATGGGTTTCAGTTATAAAGACTGGAACAATGTTTTTTATCCATCCGAGATGGATCCCCGCGATTACTTAAGTTATTATAGCCGGATTTTCAACAGTGTTGAAATTGATTCTACGTTTTATGGTACCCCTCCAGCCTCAACCGTCAAACGCTGGGCCTTACAAACCCCGGAAACCTTCAAATTTTCCCTGAAAGCCCCGCGCCGGATTACTCATGACTTGAAATTGATCGATGCCTGGGGGTATTTTGTTGAATTTATGGATCGGGTTGAGGAACTAGGAGGCCGGCTGGGCGCGATCCTTTTCCAATTTCCCCCTTCTTTCAAAGTCAACCAATTGGAAATCATGGCTGACTTTTTCTCGCGCTTGCCTGCCAGGGTGCGATTTGCTGTCGAAGTCCGCGATAGTTCATGGTATTCTGCTGCTGATCAGTTTGCGCGTTTGCTAAGCGATCTAAAGGTTGCCTGGGCCGCGATCCAATATCCCGGCTTGCCCGAGAAAATTTACCTCACTGGTCCGCATCGTTATATTCGCTGGATTGGCCAGCATGGAAGCTATCCCAGCCATAGCCTGGAACGGCTTGACCGGTCGCCTGATCTGTTGCGCTGGAAAGACGCGATCCTGGCCAGTGCGTTGCCCGGTAAACCTTTATTTGGTTATTTCAATAATGATTACGCCGGGTTTGCTGTCGGGACCTTGTTGAAATTTCGTAAATTAATCGGTTGGCCAGCGGATATTCCTAAACAACCCAAACAAGCCCGGCTCTTTTAGGAGGAGACAGGAAATGATAAAAACGAAGAAATTCACCAATTTCGTCTGGGGTGTGCTTGGTTTCAATGTGCTGGTGGTGCTTTGGGGAGCATATGTACGTGCCACTGGCTCTGGCGCTGGCTGTGGAGCCCACTGGCCTCTTTGCAACGGGGTGGTGATTCCGCGCAGCCCGCAATTGGAAACCGTGATCGAATTTTCTCACCGTCTTACCAGCGGAATTGCATTCATTTTGGTTGCGATACTGTTCATTTGGGCTTTTCGTTTATTCCCGCGTAAACACCCCGCCAGGCTAGGCGCTACGCTCTCAATAATCTTTATAATTACCGAGGCTCTGGTTGGCGCAGGCTTGGTATTATTCGAGCTGGTAGCCCGGAATACATCCATGGAACGGGTGTACTCGATGGCAATCCATTTGATTAATACTTTCCTGCTCCTGGCAGCATTGACCTTAACAGGATGGTGGTCAAGTGGCCGCCCCATGATCTCTTTTAAATCCAAAGGCCTGACTTGGGCATTTAGTCTGGCATTGCTTGGGGTGTTGATCTTGGGAGTGAGTGGGGCGATCACCGCTCTCGGGGACACTCTTTTCCCTGCTTCTTCTCTAGCCGAAGGTCTGAAACAGGATATGAACTCGGCCGCGCATTTCACCATCCGAGTCCGCATCTGGCACCCGATTATTGCCATAACTGTCGGTTCTTACCTGATCTTGCTCAGTGGTGTAACGGCCCTGTTTGCCAATGATGAATTGAAAAAGTTAAGCAAGCCGGAAAATTTATCTAAAACCGGAGCAATTGCTCGCTTGCAATCGATTGAATTTTTCTCATTGGCTCTAATCGGTTTTACGGTGATCCAACTGATCGCTGGCTTGATCAACGTCTTTCTGCTTGCTCCGGTCTGGATGCAGTTGGTTCACCTTTTCCTGGCGGACAGCGTTTGGATCGGTTTGGTTTTCCTAACTGCCAGCGCGTTGGCAGAAAATTCCCGGGTTTCGTAAATTGATCCTGAAACTCATCGTGCGAGGTTACCTATGGATATTCAAAGGGACATGAAACAGTTGCAAAGCAGGTTGGTCGGTTTGCGAGATCAGGTAAATTACCATAATTACCGCTATCATGTTTTGGATGATCCGGTTATCAGCGATAATGAGTTCGATCAATTGATGCTGGAACTACGCCAGATTGAGACCGAACACCCTGAGTGGGTCACGCCTGATTCACCCACTCAGCGCGTTGGCGGACCGCCGGCCGAGAAATTTACTAAACTTCGTCACCCAGGGCCGGTGCTCAGCCTGTCCAATGCCTTTAGCGCTGGGGACGTGCGTGCCTGGTATGAGCGTATCTTGCGCCTGGATGAGCGGGTTGCCCAGGCCGCTTTTGTGGTTGATCCCAAAATCGATGGCCTGTCCGTAGTTTTGCACTATCGGAATGGGCTATTTGTCCAGGGTGCAACACGAGGCGATGGTGAGGTTGGAGAAGATATCACCGCCAACCTCCGTACCGTTCGCACCTTGCCTTTACGTATCCCGACTCGAGCAGATGGACCTCCCGCGCCTGAATACCTGGTGGTAAGGGGCGAAGTGTACATGAATCTGGTTGATTTTGGGGACTTGAATCAACGTTTGGAAGAAGCCGGCGAGAAAACCTACCTCAATCCTCGCAATACCGCCGCGGGCTCGCTGCGCCAATTGGACCCAGCCCTGACCGCACAACGGCCTCTCAACCTTCTCACCTATGCGATCGTTACCAGCCAAGGCCAGGTTCCTACCACGCAGTGGGAGATCCTGGAACAGTTAGCGGCCTGGGGATTTCCGGTGACTCGCGATCGCCAACTATTTCCGCAGATTGAACTGGCGATTGAGTGGTGCGAGTCGTGGGCGGATCGGCGTAGAAGGCTCCCATTTGAAATCGATGGGATGGTGATCAAGATCAATGAAATCCAACTGGCCAGCGACCTGGGATATGTGGGAAAGGATCCGCGTGGGGCAATTGCCTTTAAGTTTCCTGCCCAAGAAGTAACCACCCGGATGAATAATATCGGTGTTAATGTGGGCCGGACCGGTGTCTTGACGCCATATGCCGTGTTGGAGCCGGTTGAAATTGGTGGTGTGATCGTCAAGCAGGCCACGTTACATAATTTTGACTATATTGCCGAGAAAGACATCCGGATAGGCGACCGTGTCCTGGTCAAGCGGGCTGGTGAAGTCATCCCTTACGTAATAGGACCGGTAGAAGCTCTCCGAACTGGCGAAGAAACTGTCTTCAGACCGCCTGCGGTTTGCCCAACTTGTGGCGAACCCGTTGAGCATATCGAAGGCGAAGTGGCCTGGTATTGTGTGAATGCAGGCTGTCCGGCCCAACTGATCCGCAATCTTGAACACTTTGTCTCGCGTGGGGCAATGGATATTGTTGGCCTGGGGATTAAGATCGTTGAACAACTGGTCTCCGCGGGCCTGGTGAGCAATGTCGCTGATTTATATCATTTGAACAAGAACGCCTTACTCGGTTTGGAAGGTTTCGCCGATAAAAAGGCGGAAAACATCCTCCAGGCAATAAATGCTTCGCGGGCTCAACCCTTATCTCGCCTGATCACAGCTTTAGGCATTCGGGGTGTTGGAGAAGTGATCGCCACTGACCTGGCGCAGTACTTTCCTGACCTCGGCAAGCTGTCTCAATCCAGCCTTGAAGACCTACAACAGATTGAAGGGATCGGCCCCAATATTGCTCAAGCAATTGCCGATTGGTTTGCAAGGCCCGCTAACCGAGCTTTGTTAGAAAAATTACAGGCTTTCGGTGTTTGGCCAGTCGCCATTCGCACCGCTGAACCTACCGCCGGGCAACAAACCCTGGCTGGGTTGACTTTCGTTATCACCGGTACATTGCCCAGCCTATCACGTGAAGATGCCAAAGCCTTGATCGAAACCGCTGGTGGGAAGGTGACCGACTCGGTCAGTAAAAAGACTGCTTACTTGGTGCTTGGCGAGAACCCCGGTTCTAAACTTGAAAAGGCGCAGTCACTAGGGATCCCGATCCTGGACGAAGATGCATTACGAAAATTGGCTGCTGGGAATAGCTAGAAATTGTTATAATGGGTTTTTGCCAGGTTGGGCTTATCGACCAACAAGAAATCAGGAGAAATATGATGGATAATTTTGATCCGGACGATGAAGTCTTGATGCGCATTCAGGCCATGAATAAGCGAGTCGCAGACTATAAAGAAATGGATTTATATTACTATAACCAGCCTGTTGATGAACTTCGAGGTGGGGCGCGGGTCTTGGTGCGCGGGCGAGAAATGGGCATGTTCGCCTCGTACAGCTACCTGGGTTTGATTGGTCACCCTCGGATCAATACTGCAGCCAAAGCGGCGATTGATAAATACGGAACCGGTACTCACGGTGTTCGTACTTTGGCTGGTACCCTTAGCCTCCATCGCGAACTGGAAGAAACGATTGCCAGCTTTCGGGGTGCTGAGGCTGCTGTCACCTATACTTCGGGGTACGTCACCAACCTGACTGTGGTATCAACTTTGCTGGGGCGGGGTGATTATGTAATCTCAGATAAGCTAAACCATGCCAGTATCGTTGACGGTTGTTTGATGTCGGGAGCTAAATTTCTACGTTTCAAGCATAATGACATGGAAGCTCTGGAACAACGCCTTGAACAGGTTCCGGCAAGGGCTGCCAAGCTGGTGGTGGCAGACTCGGTTTTTAGCATGGATGGCGATATCATTAATCTACCCAAAGTCGTTGAGCTGTGCCGCAAACACAAGGCCTGGCTGATGGTGGATGAAGCCCATTCGGTTGGCGTTTTAGGAAAAACTGGCCGCGGAATTGAGGAGCATTACAACCTGCCGGGTGTGATTGATATCAAGATGGGCACGATGAGCAAGACGATTCCCTCCGTTGGCGGTTATATTGCGGGTAAGAAAGAACTGATAGAGTATCTCCGCCATGCCAGCCGGGCGTATATTTTCTCTGCCGCACTCCCACCAGCTCAAGCCGCCGCAGCTAAAGCCTCCTTTGAAGTAATTTTGGAAGAGCCCTGGCGGGTTCAAAAGCTGCAACAGAATTCTACCCAATTTATCCAGGGGATTAAGCAGCGAGGATTTGACACCCTCTTCACCCAAACCGCGATTGTCCCTGTGATTTGCGGTACTGACGAAGCGGCTTACCGAATGACTCGCGAAGTTCAACACCATGACACCTTCGTACTGCCCGTCGTTTCACCAGCGGTTCCACCTGGCCTCGCTCGGTTGCGTGCCACGGTCACTGCTGCCCATGAACCTGAAGAAATTGACCACGCCATGGACATCATCTATGATGCAGGCAAGCTGATTGGAATCCTCTAGCCGGTCCGTGATTACCGTCCGGCTGAAGCCAGGGAGAGAAAAATCACTCCTCCGGCGGCATCCCTGGATTTTTGCCGGCGCAATTGATAGTATCGAAAGCTCCCCATTGCCAGGGGAAACCGTGCGGTTGGTCTCAGCCTCCGGCGATTTCCTGGCTTGGGGAGCTTTCAGTCCTGCCTCGCAAATCCGGATTCGAGTTTGGTCCTGGCATCCGGATGATCTAATTAATGAAACATTCTTGCTTAGAAAGTTATCCAGGGCTATACAGAATCGCCACTCCATGGCTCTGGCGGCGCCAGAGCAGGCGCTGCGCTTGGTCTACGCCGAATCCGACGGTTTGCCGGGCTTAATTGTCGATCGTTACCGGGAATGGTTGGTTGTCCAGTTTCTAAGCTGCGGAGTGGAATATTGGCGTGCTGCGCTGCTGGCTGGCCTGGTCGATCTCACAGGTTTAGCAAATATTTATGAGCGCTCCGATGCGGATGTACGCCAACTGGAGGGGCTGCCTGCCCAGAATGGCTTGTTGCATGGTTCGAATCAGCCTGGGAGTATCTGGGTTAAGGAGCATGACCTGGAATTTGCGGTCGATATTTGCAGTGGGCATAAAACGGGATTCTACCTCGACCAACGCCAGAACCGGTTGCTTTTACGCAACTTTACTGCTGGAAGGGATGTCCTGGATTGTTTTTCTTATACTGGGGGATTTCTATTAAATGCCTTGAAAGCCGGCGCAAAAAGCGCCCTGGCAATCGACGCCTCCATCGACGCTTTGGAATTATCAAGAGAAAATGTTCTCCACAATAGCCTGGAAGACAACCAGGTGGAATGGTTGCAGGCGGATGTTTTTCAAGCCCTACGCAGTTTTCGCGATCAACGCCGATCTTTTGACTTAATTATCCTCGACCCACCGAAATTTGCTCCAACCGCGGCCCAGGCAGAGCGCGCTGCGCGTGGCTATAAGGATATCAACCTTTTGGCTTTCAAATTGCTTCGGCCAGGTGGGGTTTTGTTTACATTTTCTTGCTCAGGCGGGATAAGCCTGGATCTATTTCAAAAAATCGTCGCCTCTGCCGGATTGGATGCCGGTGTTGAAGCTCAAATTATTCACCACTTGCACCAGGCTGCCGATCACCCAATTGCACTCAATTTTCCTGAAGGAGAATATCTCAAGGGTTTGGTAGTTCGCCGCGAGTGAATCATTGAATAACCTTTACCCAAAAGCTCGAAGCCAGTCATTGCTTCGAGCTTTTGCGTCCAGAGTGGAGATGTCGGGATTCGAACCCGAGTCCGAAAGATTCCTCCCGCGAATTC
>CAZAGA010000066.1:0-13599 GCA_964484335.1 uncultured Anaerolineaceae bacterium | reverse complement strand
ACCGCTGCCATACAAGGAATTATTAACCGACATAATCGTTCCATGGGAGGCGTCAACCTTACAGATTTCTTCCAGCGCCAGAACATAAGCCAGAGCATCCATTCCCACACCGCCATACTGTTCCGGGATTTCGATACCCATCAAGCCTAAAGCGCCCATTTTCTTTACGGTCTTGTACGGGAATTCACCGCTTTCATCAAACTCAGCCGCAATCGGCGCAATCTCCTTCTGCGCAAAATCGCGTGCCGCTTGCCGGATCATTTCGTGTTCTGGAGAGATGGGAAATAAATCAGGCTGAGTCATTTTTCCTCCTGTGAATACTATCGACGGTTTGAATTCTCTGATTATAGCATGCCCGCTTTCCAACCGGATTTTCCTTCGACTAGACGACACCCTTAACAAGGAATCCTCAGAAAAGAGAGGAGAACCTCCGATACTTTGACTACCGAAAATCTACTTAAACTTTCAGCTGCCTGATCGAGCGGGTAAATAACCATACCTGTGGATTTAATTAAAAGCTGATCGAGCTTATAGTTTTATCAAACCGCGAGTGAAATAGCTCTAACCAGGGAAAGAAACAGCCTAATAAAATCGAGCGCAGGCTTCGATTGCGATCGATAAAGCATCACTTCCAGGTTAATTACCCAAAGAAGACACCGGCACAAATGGTGGACGAGTCACAACCCCAGGTTTTTGGGGAATCAAGCTCATAGCATACTCGCCCATCGCCGTGATTGTCAGGCTAGGATTCACCCCGGGGTTGGCTGGCATCACCGAACCATCTACTACATACATGCCAGGGTAGTTATGAATTTGTAGGTCCAGGCCTACAACCCCCTGTTGATCATCCAAGCCGATTGGACAGCCGCCCAGGATATGGGCGGTCATTGGAATATTCATTACGCTTTCGTTTATAGTCCCCGAAGCTATTCCATTCGTCTTATCGGCAAAACGCCTGGTTATCTGATGCCCAATCTGAATTTGGGTCAAGGCTGAATTATCCGCTTCCCGACTGGAAACCAGGTTTTTCTTCCACAGGGTTAACCAATTTCGACCCAGGCGCATCTTGATCCAGTTATCTTCAGTCTGCATCACCAGTAAAATCGTCGAACGTTCTGCCCAGGCTGGGAGGATATGGGTTCGAGCAAAGTCGACGGGGCGGGTCAGGATTTGACCAATCGTCTTCACCAGGCGCTGGGCCACCCCACCGCTGGATTCAATCAACGGACCCGAAAGGAACCGCATCAAAGAAGATCCAGCTGGGTAGCGCACCGGTTCAACACTAGTCACCGAATCGGCCTGGAAAATCGACGTAATCGCCACCCCTTCAGAGAAATTCGTAGTTCGGTCACGATTGGTAACTCCGAGTAGGGCTTCATTGTTTGTGCGCACCATTTCGCCCAGGCGACTTGACAGCTTGGGCAACGATCGGGTAATCTCACGGCAGCGAAAAAGCAAACGCTGGGTACCTAGGGCGCCTGCTGAAACGATCACGTTTCGAGCCCGGATGCGTTTTTCGGCTTTCGCCAACCAGCGTGTAGAAGACCGGAAAACGACTTCGTAGCGCGCCCCATCCACCTGTCCGGTAGGCATGGATTGAATATCGCGTACTTCGCACTCTGGCCAGATTTTTGCGCCCCATTTTTCTGCCAGGTAGAGGTAATTTTTCTCAAGGGTGTTCTTTGAATTATGCCGGCAACCGATCATGCAAGCACCGCAATGGGTGCAGCCTCGGCGCTCGGGGCCTTCCCCATTAAAATAAGGGTCAGGGACCAATTTCCCTTCTTCATTGGGCTTTCCGAAGAATGTACCTACTGGAGCAGCTTTGAAAGATTTTTCGGCACCCATCTCACCTGCGATCTGGCGTAGGATCGTATCAGAGGGCCATAAGCGCGGATTCTCCGCCACACCTAACATCCGCTGGGCGGTGACAAAATGAGGTTGTAAAATGGTCTTCCAATCCGCCAGATTCTTCCAGAGTGGGTTTTCGAACAGTTCATCACTCGGCTCAACCAAAACATTGGCATACCCGAGACTTCCACCCCCAACACCACTGCCATGGAGGACAAATACATCCCGAAATGGACTTATTTGTAAGATCCCAAAACTGCGTAAACCTGGCGCCCAAAGATACTTCCAAAAAATCCAATTGGTTTTCGCAAAATCCTTATCTTTAAAGCGTTTGCCTCGCTCTAAAACCAGGACAGAATAACCCTTCTCGACCAGGCGCATGGCGGATACGCTTCCACCAAATCCTGATCCGATCACTACAAAATCGTACGTTTCTGAACCAGTTGAATTTTTCATCGCTATTGAACCAGACCTATTCCCTAGATTAGCCAACCTCAATTTCAATTGCCATGGCCACCGCTTCAGCACCGCCCAGGCACATGGAGACAATACCACGCTGTAAACTTCGCTGCCGCAAAGCATAAATCAGGGTTGTTAAGGTGCGAGCGCCAGTTGCACCAATCGGATGTCCCAGGGCAATCGCGCCGCCATTCACGTTGACCTTCTGCCAATCCCAACCCCAATCTGCCAGGGCTGTACCATTGGCCAACACCTGGGCAGCAAAGGCTTCGTTCAGTTCAATCAGATCCACCTGCTGAAAGGACCAGCCAACTTTCTTGAGCAGTTGCGGCAGAACTTTTGAAGGGGCATCAAACAGATATTTCGGCTCTACCGCCGCTTGACAATATCCAACAATCCTGGCCAGAGGCTGCAAGTTCCAATCCAGGGCTTTGGCATGATTGGCAATCACAACCGCCGCGGCGCCGTCGTTCAGCCCAGGCGCATTTCCGGCAGTAACTTTTCCATTTGCAACAAAAGCTGGTTTGAGTTTCGCCAGGGACTCCAGCGAGGTATCTTTCCGGGGGCTTTCATCGACGGCAAACTGCAGATTTTCCCCTTTACGTCCCGGAATTTCAACGGTCACAATCTCAGCTGCAAACCAACCTTGTTCAATCGCATGGGCAGCCTTTTGATGGGATGACAGTGCATATTCATCCATAGCCTGACGGGTCAGAGCATATTTTTCAGCAATCAGCTCGGCCGCGTTCCCCATTCCCCAGTTTTCAAAAGGATCCCATAAACCGTCATTCAAAAGTGCGTCGGTTAACCGGGTATGGCCAAAGCGTAATGCGCCCGTTCGTCCATCTACCAAAAAAGGCGCTCGGCTCATATTCTCCATACCGCCGGTAACAAAGACCTCGCCATCGCCAGCCCGGATTGCCTGGGCAGCAAACATCGCTGCTTTCAGACCGGAGCCGCATACTTTGTTAATCGTGGTCGCGCTGACGGAATTTGGCAGCCCGGCAAATATTGCCGCCTGACGAGCCGGCGCCTGTCCAACACCAGCCTGTACCACGTTTCCCATCAGTACTTCGTCAATTTCAGCAAGCACCGGGATTCCAGCCCTGGTGACCGCTTCTTTGATCACCACTGCACCCAGGTGAGGGGCTGGGATACCTGCCAAGCTGCCCTGAAACTTACCAATTGGTGTCCTGACCGCGCTCAGGATTACTGGCTCAAGGTTAGTCGAATAGTTCATTCCGGCTTCCTCATCTTGAATTAACTACCAGGCCTCTTGGATACGGCGATAGGTGTCTTCTAATGCTTCAGGGAGCACCCGTGTTGCCGCAGTAGTTGACATAAAATTCGTATCTCCACCCCAACGGGGCACAACATGTAGATGAATGTGTTCAGCAATACCCGCGCCGGCAACTTCTCCCAGATTCATGCCCAGGTTATAACCTTGTGGATGATATAGTTTAGAAAGAACGGTTAATGACCGTGAAGCAAGTTCCATCAGCTCCGCCATTGTAGGTAGATCCAGGAATTGTAAGGAGGCAGCATGCTGATTCGGGACCACCATTAAATGACCGCTGGTGTATGGAAACCGGTTTAAAATCACAAAGTTCCACTGACCACGAAAAACTACCAGGTTTTGCGGGCTATCAATGGACTGCTGAGCTTGGCAGAATATACAGCCAACTTCCTTATTCTGATCCTGGATATATGTCATACGCCACGGCGACCATAAATGATCCAATTGCTGCTCCAATAAGAATATAAGGTGCCTCAATTGTAGCAAAGAAATCAGGAGCGGGGAATAGTTGACAGGTTCAACAAAGCCGATTATCCTCATAACCTATGATTCAGCTACCACTCTTTGAACCAGGCTTATGGTCAGTCAGCCAGCTCACCCGGTATGTCCGCGAGCTGATGGAGCGAGATGAACTCCTCCAGGATATCTGGGTACAAGGGGAAGTATCAAATCTCTCCAGACCCAGCTCTGGACATTTATATTTCACCCTAAAGGACAGTAGTAGCGCGTTGAAATGTGTGATGTGGCGCAGCGCAGTCCTACGCCAGGCCGAAATCCCGAGCGAAGGACAGGCGGTTGAGGTCCATGGCAGCATTAGTGTTTACGAAACTGCAGGAACTTACCAGTTGTATGCTGACTTGATCCAACCGACCGGGCTGGGGAACCTATACCAAGAATTCATCCGGCTTAAAAATCGGCTGGCAGCAGAAGGGTTGTTCGCGCCAGAACGCAAACGGTCTATACCAGCCTGGCCCAAGACCATCGGAATTGTAACCTCACCGACCGGCGCGGCTGTGCGCGACATTCTAAACACCATCCAACGGCGGTACCCCCTGGCGAGAGTTGTCCTGGCTCCAACCCAGGTACAGGGCGAAGAGGCTCCGAATGGAATCCGACGAGCCTTGGAACTGCTCAACCAGCAAATAAAACCAGATGTCATTATCGTCGCGCGCGGCGGTGGCTCGATCGAAGATTTGTGGGCTTTCAATGACGAAGGTGTTGTCCGTGCAATCGCAGACTCCCTGGCTCCAGTGATCAGCGGGATTGGCCATGAGACCGATTTCACCATCACCGATTTTGCCAGCGACCTGAGGGCAGCCACGCCGACCGCAGCAGCCGAATTGGCAACGCCAGACGGTGGCGAATTGAAAAATTATACCCAGGCATTCTTTTCAAGGATCTTGCATGCCCTGCAGGCAAGGGTCGATGCATACCGGCAATATTTAGGCCGGTTGGAAAATCACTTCAGGCTGCTCTCCCCACAGGCCCGGATTCGATCAAGCCGGCAGCGCGTCGACGACCTCATCCATCTGAGTTCACGCCAGGTCCATCACCTGCTGGAGCTCTACCACACCCGGCTGGATAGCGCAGCTCAGCGACTCGCCGCTTCAAATCCCACTGCCATCCTCGAACGTGGTTATGCAATCATCCGGTCACCGGCGGGAAATATTATCCACAGCATCCACCAGGTAACCTCAGGAGATTGTCTGGAAGTATTGGTAAGCGATGGACAATTTGATGTTCAAGTGCATCCAATCTCGGGCGAACAACAAGGATAAGCTATGACCTCTACTGCACCAAAAACCATTGATTTCTCCAATGGTCCTAATCCGGTCATCAATCAGATCCTGCAAGAAGCAGAGGTTAAGCTGGAAGAAGCTGGAAAAACCAGCGCTACCCAGGCCTTCAACTTAGGCTGCACCACCGGCTTGCTTCCAGCTGCAATCTTGATTGCGATTGCCTTTCTCACGACCAAGTCTTGGTTGGCAGCAGTTTTAATGGGTATCTTAATGCTCCTGGCGCTGCTGGGCTTTGCAAATTTGGCTGCTTCAATGGCACGCACAAGAACTATGCAGCGAATTTACACCACTGAAATTGCCATTAAAATCGAGCAAGAACTAACCAGCCAGCAAATCAGCCTGCAAGAGTTTCATGAGTATGCCTGGGAATACCTGCCTGGGAGCTCTTTAATCGGGCAATACCTGCCTCAACCACCAAAGGCCGAACTACCTACCCCTACCCGAAAATTTATATTCCGCTGTAAATTCCGAAAATGAAACCTCACTCACCTGCTTCAAAACAACCGATCAGACAATTAACCTATGAACAAGCTTTTACAGAGCTTGAACAAATCGTTGCCCAGTTGGAAAGCAACAGCCTGGACTTGGAAGTTTCCCTGGCGCTTTTTGAGCGCGGCCAGGCTTTGGCTGTTCACTGCGCGACATTGCTGGACCAGGCAGAGTTCAAGGTGCAGCAAATCACCGGAAACGGTCTGACCGATTTCATTCCTGAAAGCTAAGTTACCACGGCTATGTTCTCTAACCTCAGACCATCCCGCCCAGCTACAGCGGTTGTTCAGTCGCGTGAGCTACGACCGTCGATAAATGAATCACGCCGGCTTTTTATCTACCTGAAACCTTATCGCAAGCCTATGGCGATAGCTTCGATAAGCTTGCTCTTAGGTTCCGCCATCGGATTGGCTTTTCCGCTCATAATCCAGGACCTGGTAAATACCGTCCTGGCAAAGGGCAGTCAGCTCCAACTCGGTCAAATAACCTTGCTGCTGATCGCAGTATTTCTGGTCAGAGCCATTTTTTACTACATTCAGACTTATTCCTTGTCTTTCGTGGGTGAAAGGATCGTCGTCGATCTCCGTTCACAAACCTACAGCCATTTGCAGACTTTAAGCGTTCGATTTTTTAATGACCAGCGCGTTGGCGAGCTGATTTCGCGCTTATCTTCAGATGTCACCATCGTTCGAACTGCATTGACCAATAATATTGCTACGGTAATCAGCCAGTCGCTCACATTTATAGGTTCATTGGTGCTAATGTTGGTCCTGAATTGGCGTTTAACCCTCTTTATCCTGGCCCTTGCGCCGCTCATTATTGCCAGTGCAGTATTCTTCGGTGCACGTTTGCGCAAGCTCTCAACTGTGATCCAGGACCAGCTCGCTGATAGCACAGCGATTGCTGAAGAAGCCTTAAATAATATCCGGATTGTTAAAGCATTTACCCGGGAAGGTTTTGAAGTTCAGCGCTACGATGATAATATCAACCGAACATTCCAGGCCACCATGAAGGCGACAATCTGGCGTGCTATCTTCGGCTCGCTGGTAACTTTCTTGGGATTTGCGAGCATCGCTTTGATCCTGTGGTTTGGCGGATTAGAGGTTCTGGCAAACCGGTTGACCACCGGTTCTTTAGTTGCTTTTCTGGTCTACGGGATTAACATTGCTGCCTCGCTGGGTTCGTTTACCGCCTTATACACACAGCTCCAGGAAGCAGCCGGTGCCTCACGCCGGATCTTTGAACTAATTCAGACGCCCCCCGAGATTGCCGATTTACCAAATGCAGTGAGACTGCCGCAAATTCAAGGCCAAATAACATTCAAGAATGTTTCCTTTGCTTACCCAGGAGCACAGCACGTCTTACACCAAATCAATCTTTCGATTGATTCTGGCGAAGTGCTAGCCCTGGTTGGCCCATCCGGTGCAGGAAAATCTACTCTGTTCAACCTGATTCCCCGCTTCTATGACCCGACCAGTGGACAGGTTTTCGTGGATGGAAAAGATATACGCGAAGTTAAGCTAACTTCATTACGCGGTCAGATCGGCCTGGTCCCCCAAGAGACGCAATTATTTTCAGGTTCAATTCTTGAGAATCTGCGCTATGGAAACCTGTCTGCCACCGAAGCGGAAATCCGGGCTGCTGCCCAGGCAGCCAATGCTGAGGAATTTATCCTTAAGTTGACCGAGGGGTATGATACCCTGGTAGGCGAACGTGGGGTGAAATTATCTGGCGGTCAGCGCCAGCGGATTGCAATTGCTCGTGCGATTCTCCGAAATCCTCGTATCTTGCTACTTGACGAAGCAACTTCAAGCCTGGATTCGGAGGCGGAGGGATTGGTCCAGGAAGCCCTAAATCGCTTAATGGTTGGCAGGACTACAGTGATCATTGCTCACCGCCTGTCCACCGTTCACAAGGCTAACCGGATTGCCGTTTTGGAAGCCGGGCGATTGGTTGAGTTGGGTAGTCACGCAGAACTCATGGCAATGAATGGAATTTATGCCCGGCTCTATCAAATGCAATTTCGCAATGGTGGACCAGATACGAAAACAATCAGCGCCTAATGAACCCGTTTCAGGCGGGCGCGCATTGCTTGCACCACGACCATTAGCTCCTGGACGCGCAAAAACCAGACCAGGAGGCTGAAAACGGTTCCGCCGATCAGAATCCCGCCAATCCCTATCAGCCAGGGAGACCGCCCGTGGGTGATCAGCAACCAGCCCCACAAGACCAAGCACATCAGGAAGCCAGCCAAAGCCGACTTGAGCCATCCATCGAGGATAAAGGACCCGTGCAAGCCCCCCAACCGGCGACGCATAATGACCCATAAAAAAACCATTTCAATCGCAGTTGCCAACGAATTAGCCAGCGCCAGGCCGCCAAACGGAAACCAGCCGAGGCGATTGAATAGATTGGGGAAAACAAGGCTAAAGGCTATATTCAAACCCATGGCGAAGATGGAGATCAATACCGGGGTTTTGGTATCGTGCAAGGCATAGAAAGCACGCGAAAGAATTTCCACCACGCTGTGCCCTAAAAGTCCCGCAGTGTACCATAGCAATGCCCAGGCGACCAGTTCAGTCGAGTCGGCAGAAAAGGCTCCGCGTTGGAAGAGCAGCTCAATCACCGGCTTTCGCAAGATGATCAAGCCCAGGCTGGCCGGCAAAGCCAGCAAGATCACTCCTCGCAAGGTTGATGCAAGCGAAGAGCTCATCTCGTTTAACTTACCATGAGCTACCTGAGCGGAAAACGTGGGTAATGCAGCAATTGCAATAGCCTGAGCGATCACTACCTGCGGCATCGTCATGATTGCCCAGGCATACTTTAGTGCTGCCAGGCTGCCCTCTGCCATCCGAAAAGCCAGGATGGTATTCACCACGAAATTCAATTGAACTGCAGCCACTCCCAACAGACGTGGTCCCATCAATCTTCCAACCTCGCGCACTGCTGCATTTCCTCGCCCCAGGGTGCGATAAAAATGTCGGGCTGGCAGCCGAAAAAGTCCCGGGAGTTGAATTCCGAAATGAAGCAGCGCGCCAAGGACATATCCCCAGGCCAGGCCAAATATACCCATACTTGGCGCAAGGAATAACACCCCGCAGATCATCCCAATCCACAGCATACTCGGCGCCAGTGCCGGCCACAAGAAAACCTGGTGGGCATTCAATATCCCCATGATTAACCCGCTGACGCCAAAGATGGTCGGCGCTATCAGGAGAATTCGTAACAAGTCAGCGGTCAGATCCTGGACTTGGGGCGGATTATCGGGTGCCAGGACCAAGCGAACAATTTGGGGCGCCAAGAGCACAGAAACCAGGCTAAGAAACGACAAGATCAGGAAAACCAGGTTGATGATTGCCGATGACAAGCGCCAGCCATCCTGACGCCCCCCGCGTGCAATCAGGCCAGTCAGGGTGGGCACAAAAGCGGAAGCCAGTGCGCCGCCGGCGACCAGGCTGAAGATCAGGTCGGGGTAAGTGGCTGCGGCGTTAAAAGCATCCAATTCAGTGGTGGTTCCAAAGGCGCGCGACACCAGCATCTGGCGCACCAGGCCGATCAGGTTGCTTAAAACAAAAGCCGCCATGACTACACCGGCTGCGCGGGCGATCTGGCTGGCGCCACTCTTTGCTGACTCATCCATATCAGGTGGATTATAATCGTGAATAACCATTCAGAAAAAATTTAACCGTGATTATGGTTTTGCATGTTTCAAGTATTCAGATGAAACTGGATTTTTCTCCTGACCTATTTACCCTGGGAGGAACGTACGATGGCCCGTTTTACTTCTCCCCCTGATCCCCTTCATTTCAAACAGGCTGTCTGGGATATTGTCCGCCAGATCCCAGCCGGACAAGTGGCAACGTATGGACAAATTGCCAGCCTAATACCTACCCCAACCGGGATGGATGCAAAGGATTACCTGGCTTTTGGAGCCCGCTGGGTAGGCGGAGCCATGGCTGCTTGCCCAGCAGATGTCCCCTGGCAACGGGTAATCAATTCCCAGGGCAAGATCAGCCTTCCACCTGGCCCTGGCTACGAGCACCAACAAAAACTCCTGGAAGAGGAAGGTATTCAATTCGACGAACGAGGACGAATTGATCTTGCCCGCTTCCGTTGGCAGGGGCCTGAATCCGCAGCACCTCAGCAGGGGCGCTTATTCTAATATCACTTTCTAGCTGTACTGTATAACCGAGGTAAGCCTATGCTCAACCGCTGCGCCTGGGCCGGAAACGACCCACTCTATCTTGATTATCACGACCTTGAATGGGGCGTTCCGGTTCATGACGACCGAGTGTTATTTGAGTTTTTGATCCTGGAAGGCGCTCAGGCCGGCTTGAGCTGGATTACCATTTTACGGAAACGGCAGAATTTCCGCCTGGCTTTTGACAATTTTGACCCCGAAATCATTGCCCGCTATGACGAACGAAAAATAGCCGAGTTGATGATCAACCCAGGGATCATCCGGAACCGCCTGAAAATCCAGGCTGCGATCAGCAATGCACGCGCTTTCCTAGCAGTGCAGGAAGCGTTTGGCAGCTTTGATTCTTATATCTGGAATTATGTGGGTGGAAAAGCCCGCCAAAATAACTGGAAAACGCTGGCCGAGCTCCCTGCAAAAACTACCGAATCTGACGCCTTGAGTGAGGATCTCTACCGGCGAGGCTTCAAATTTATTGGCTCAACAATTTGCTACGCCCACATGCAGGCGACTGGCCTGGTGAATGATCACCTGGTGGACTGTTTTCGCTATGCAGAGCTGGGAGGGGGGTTATAGAATCGGCGAGAGCCGGGTACGCCGCCCCCGGCTCTCTCTAAGGAGGAGAAGAAGAGAAGTCGCCCTTCAGCTTTTATCTTACCAAAGCCGTTTTATTTTTGCTTGACGGCTGCTATACGATTACCCTACGTTTTTAGACCGGGTCTACAAATAGGTCTTTTTTAATCAGTTCTTCAAGCCGGTCTTCAAGGGTATAATCGGGCGCTGAAGGATTCATTGAATGAATAAAACGCAATCAGCAATTGGGCGAGCGAAAAGTTGGAGCCTGTTATCTAAATTGGGCGAGGGTGATGCAGGGGAAGTATTTCTGGTCGAATCACTGCTCGACCGCAAACTAGCAATACTTAAACGCCCTCGAAGAAGCGCTTTTTCAAGTGATATTATTCGCCAGGCTTCACAAATAGAAAATGAAGGTAGGATTCTGGAAGCGCTCAGGGGTCTGCGACCGCTTTTGCCGCGCAAAACCGACCTGACGCGGATCCAGGTCCGCACACCTGAGCTTTTAGATCGAAGCCAGCCCGGTAGTGAATTTAGTGACCGTTTTTTTATCGTTATCGAAAAGGCTCCCGGGATTGCTCTAAGCGCTTTGGAACGACAAATTCATTTTGGCGACCTGGCCATGGATTATCAGGTAGATGACCTACAACCGGTTTTCCAGTGGGCCAGCGCCTTGAAAGAATTTCCGGTACTGGTAATCACGAGCGTCCTGACTGGCATCTTGTTTATGTTCGAGGCGATTCATAGCTACACAGGCATTGGCCAGTCGGAAGGAAAAACCGGGATCGTTTGGAATGATGTAAAAACCGATCATATTTTCTGGGATCCTAGTTCGGCAAGTTTAACAATCATTGATTGGGGAAACGCTCAATTTTTAGAAGCGGATGGTTTTAGCAAAGATCGTCGCCTCTCGAGAACTGATGACTATACCCAATTTTTTCGCACCTTCAATATTTTTCTATCAGAAAACAAGCCAGATTACCTTGACCTGCTCAAGTGGCCATTAAACACAACTTCGGTACTCTCCCTGGTTGATTTAGCTCGACCGCTGAAGAAGAAACTCAGTGAACTCTATCAAGAACAATTGGATACTCTGAAGAACGTCCGCCTTCAAGAGTCTGAGCTTGTCTCTTCGCAATTGCCTGATCCGTCAGCGCTCGAACAGCTCGTTGAGATCCAACAAGCGATCCTTACCAGTGGTGAGCTGCCAGACTACCCAGGCGCTGAACGATTCTGCAGCCAGATGGCAGCCAGGATGATGCAAGAAGGAAAACTGGCAGAATTTGCTGATCTAAGTCAAGTCACTTGCCAGGTGCATTCCAATAACCTGACAAAATGGGATGCATTGAAAGATATCGCCCAGGCAGGCCTGCAGGCTGGAGAAACAGCGCAGCCTGGCTTTTTACAGGCGATCTCAGCCGGTTTGGTCGACGATTGGTCAGCTGCGCTTTGGTACCTGCTCTGCGCAGTTGCGGACCGTCCCGAACCAGAATGGTGGGATGAGGTATGTGGCTTAATCCGCCAAGCGGGTCTTGGGATTGGGGCAGACCAGCTTCCTCCGTTAATCGCCCTACGCCGGAATACCCTGCTGATGCAGTCTATACAGCAAAAAATGCAAGTCCAGTCATCGATCGATGACAAGGAAGCAGTTCTCCGCAACCAGACTTTTCAATCACTAATCAAAACGATAAAAGAGGAAATCATCCCAAAATGGGAAGAGACCGAGCCCGATCCTCCGGACTCTGGCCTGGCTTACCAGGATATCGAACGCTTGTTGGGCGACATCGCAAATTTTTCCCCTGAATCACAGCAAGAGCTGAGCAAGGCCTTATCCCAACCACAAAATCAGGTCCGTTCCATCTTGGAAGCCTGGCAGGCTGCCGAATTTGGCTCGGCCCAGCGGGGCTTGCGTCGTCTCTTATTGTGGGATCCAGACCGGCGGAGAGTCCTCCTGGCTGACCAGGCGATCACCCGGACCCCAAAATGGCTGGAGAAAATCCGCTTAGGCCCTCAAAATGACCAATCGCTGGTCGATTTCATTACGAATGTTGAATTTGGAGGACGCGAGCTGCGCAGCCAGGTTGGAGCCGCTGAGTGGCTTGATCGATTGTTGGATGTATTTGCGCAAATTCGAAAAGGCCGCCGCCCAGGGGATATCCTCGTCGAACAGCCTGAGCTGGCAGGTTACCTGCCCTGGGTGGAGCTGCTGGAGCCACGCCGCTATGTCCAGACCCAACCGGTGCGCGCTATCCGCCTTGAACGCCAGCCAGCTAAATTGAGCGCCGACCTGGAGCTTCGCGGTAGCCACGAAGCATCGCTCGGCTCTGGGAAGGACCTGCTATTAACCGACCCATTGGATACTTGGGCTCCCGAAGCACGCGGCTCTTCTGCACGCACTTTTACCGGCTTTGTGCGCAACCAGGCTGGCCAGGTTAAGCAGATTGCAGTCAAGATCATGCGGGAAAACCAGCTGGAATACGCCCTACCACTTTTCCGAGAAGAAGTCATAGTTTTGAGCCAGATGAATGACGTTCCAGGCGTTGTCCCGATGCTGGAATGTGGTTTTATTCATCTGGATACGGTCACTCAGCTCCCGCCAGATAACCGCCCCCTGAGCGGTCGCGAGTTAACCGGCGACGTGCAGCGCTTTGGCTTGGACCAGGCAGCGGCATTCTTAACTCTACTGGATACCCGCACCCACCAGGGCTGGCTGCCATACCTGGCATTACCCAAGTTGGATAATACCGAGAATTTGATGTGGACCTGTGATGCCGGGTTTACCCGTGGCCGGTTTCTTCCGGTCGAGGAAAGCCTGCGCCTGTCGATCCAGATTTGTGATATCTTGAAAATTTGCCATGAGCGTAACATTGTTTATCGCGACCATAAGTTATTACATTACTATTGGTCTGAGTTGTATAATGGGGTTTTCATGA
>CAZAGA010000065.1:3210-13732 GCA_964484335.1 uncultured Anaerolineaceae bacterium | reverse complement strand
TTGGCGGCGTCCTGGCCTTATATTGGTACGCGCGCAAAAAGAAGGTTAGTTTTGCAATCCTGTCTGATGTTGCCTCCCCAGCCCTGGCTTTAGGTCAGGCCATTGGTCGCTGGGGCAATTATTTTAACCAGGAATTGTATGGCGCGCCCACCAACCTGCCGTGGGGAATCACCATCGACCGCGAGACTGGTTACCCGCCGGGCACCCGTTTCCATCCACTCTTTTTGTACGAGTCCCTTTACAGCCTGCTCAACATGCTGTTTCTGCTTTGGCTGTCTCGCCGCTACAAAGAGCGCCTGTTGCCTGGTGACGTTTTCATTGTTTACTTGATTATTTATCCCGTAGGTCGTTTTCTGCTGGATTTCATCCGTCCAGACAATGCTCAAGTAAGTGGGATCAACATCAATCAAGCGATTATGCTGGTGGTGGCGTTGGTCTCGGCGGCTTGGTTGGCTTATCGGCACCGTCGCCGCCCGCCGTCTGGCGCGCCTAATGTTGAGCAAGGGTAGTGCCATGGCCAAATTGATCCTGCTTGGTACGGCCCATGCGATTCCTCATCTACATCAGGAAAACAGCCACTTGCTGTTGCTAAGCAGCGACCGGACTGTGTTAATAGATACCAGTACTAATCCGATTGTCAGATTACGCCAGGCGGGCGTCGATCCTATCAGCTTGACCGACCTGATCCTGACTCATTTTCACCCCGATCATGTTTCAGGCGTCCCACTGCTGTTGCTAGATAGCTGGTTGCTGGGTCGTCGTGCGCCATTAAGGGTCTATGGCTTATCTTATACTCTTGAGCGAATCGAGAAGCTGATGGACCTATTTGGTTGGATGCATTGGCCGGAATTCTTCCCGGTCCAGTTTGTGCCCCTACCTGAAGAAGAACTTGCACCGGTACTAAAGGGTGAATCGGTCTCTATTTCCAGTTCACCCGTCCGGCATATGATCCCAAACATCGGCTTGCGGATAGAATTTCAGCCCCTAGGCCAGGTTGTGGCTTATTCTTGTGATACCGAACCAGCACCTGAAGTAGTCCGCCTGGCGATTGATGCAGACTTATTGCTCCACGAGGCTACCGGTGAGGAGCATGGTCATTCTACCGCTGCCCAGGCAGGACTGATTGCTCGCCAGGCCAATGCCCGGCGATTGCTGCTTATTCATTACAATCCCGAATCCGTGAATCCAGACCAATTGGTTGAACAAGCTAAAACAACCTTCAATGGCCCGGTTGAGCTGGCGCGGGATTTTATGGAGATGGTCTTTTAAGCCTGTGAAATTACCAGCCCTCTATGAATGGTACCCACTCCTGGTTTTCAGGCAGGTGGTGAGCATAGAGATAATTGGCTGAAGCTGGTGGTTCGACTGGCTGGCGAAGCAGGTGCATTTGGACTTGCTCGATCGTCCGGCCTCCTTTGCGGTGATTGCAAGAGGGGCAGGCGGCGACAAGGTTTTGCCAGGTGTGCTCTCCACCCATGTGCCGAGGAACAACATGGTCAACCGTCAGGGCGACATAGCGCTGACCGCAGTATTGGCAGGTATATTCATCCCGGCGCAAAATTTCTCGCTTTGTCAGTCGGACGGATGGGCGAGGCCGGTGGATCATTTTATCCAGACGGATGATAGATGGTTTTGGAAAAGCCCGGCTGACAGTCTTGATCTCACCGCGGCCATTCAGCACCAGGCTGGCTTTGCCGCTAAAAATCAGGTTAACTGCCCGGTGGAGATCACAGACGTGGATTGGTTCAAAGTTAGCGTTCAGAACCAGGACAGGCTCATTCACAGCGCCCTCCGTAATGCATCGAATCATATCACAATTTCTAGAGCAAACTCGGAGCGCAACTCTTAGGAAAGTGGCTCTTCTCAATTTGTGCAAAATCCAACTATAATTAGCCCATGCAAAATGATTCTTTACGAGGCGAATTTCAACCTGAGTTGCTATCCAGGCGGGGCGAAGCCCTGGCCTGGTTGACGACTTTGCTTTCTTTTGCCGCCTGGACTATTTTGACCTTGACAGGTCGTCCCGTTCTACTGATCGTACCCGTGATGGCTTTTGTGTTCATGTTCGCCGCGGCTAGCATCAGCCTGGGTAATTGGGTTGATCGAAAAACCTTGCTCAGCCTGGAAGATCAAGGGGTTGCTTTTCGTAATGGGCTGCGAGATGTGCGCCTTTCTTGGGACCAGATCAACCGGATCGAGGTGTTTGGCTCGTCTTGGGGGCGTAAAGTACGTGTTTTCGGCGAGCAGACCCATTTCGATTTCCGTACGCTGGGGGAATTAACCATGTCTGGTGAGGTGAAAGGGCGGATGGGTTTTACCCAGGGTGAAAAAATTTTGCATCAACTGCTGGTGAAAACCGGCTTAATCGAAATCGAACACATTGGAAATAGTTATTATTATGCCCGCAAGTGATTCCTGCTGCTGTGGGTCTGGCGCGCCCTCTCCGCAGAGGGCGCGTTTTTGTGGAGGAGAATTACTATGAAGAAGCTAATGCCCATCGATGAACAGGTCGCTTTATTAATGCAAGGTACTGAATATGGCGATGAGACGCTTAAACAAGCTATGGCTAGCGAACTGCGCCAACGTTTAGAAGAAGCTGACAAAGAAGGTCGCCCATTGCGCGTCTATTGTGGCTTTGATCCGCGGACTAGCGATTTGCACCTTGGTCACACGGTGCCGATGCGGAAGCTGCGCCAGTTCCAGGAACTTGGTCACGAGGTGATATTTGTTGTTGGCAATTACACTTCATTAATTGGCGATCCTTCCGACAAAGACAAGCTTCGTCCGCAACTCACCAGCGAAGAAGTCGCTCACAATGCGCGCACTTATGCCGAGCAAGCCTACAAAGTTCTCGATCGTAGCCAGACGCAGATCCGTTACAATGCTGAGTGGCTGTCAGAGCTATCCTTTGCTGAGTTGATCAAGCTAGCTTCCAATTTCACCATCCAGCAATTCCTCAACCGCGAGAATTTCCGTTTACGTTGGGAGAATGGGGATGCAATCTACCTGCATGAAACCTTTTATGCAATCATGCAGGGTTACGATGCCTATATGCTCAAAGCAGACGTCCAGGTCGGCGGCACCGATCAGTTATTCAATATCGTCACCGCGGCGCGTAAACTGATGACCTTCCTGGGGACCAAGCCAAATATTGGTGTGATCCTGGGCATCCTGCCCGGCACAGATGGCGAGGTCAAGATGAGCAAATCGCTCGGGAATCACATCCCGTTGCTCTCTAGCCCGGAAGATATGTATGGAAAGGTAATGAGCGTGCCAGATAAAGCCATGGCCCAGTTTTTCCGGCTGGTTACCCGCTGGACACCATCAGAAATCGAATCTATTGAGCGGGGCATGGCGCAAGGCGAGTTGCATCCCCGCGATGTAAAAATGAAACTGGCGCAGGAAATTGTCTCCATCTACCACTCACCAGCTCAGGCAGAGCATGCGCAAGCTGAATTTATCCGGGTTTTTCAGCAACACGACCGGCCAGAAGAAATGGCTGAATACCAGCTCCAGCCCGGCCAGAGTGTGTTGGATGTATTAATTGCTGGCGGCCTGGTGACCAGTAAAAGCGAAGGTCGCCGGCTCTTAGAGCAAAATGGCGTCCGCCTGGACGGAAGCTTGCTTAACGATGGCTATCAGGCATTTCCCGGCCCTGGCGTGCTGCAAGTCGGAAAACGCAAGTTTTTACGCATCCACTGATTCGTACAAGCAAATTAATCTGTTGAACCGAAAAACGTTACCAGCGCCTGATTCACCTCAGGCGCTTTTTCGTGCTGTACCCAGTGACTGGTATCTTCAAAATAAGTTACCCGGACGTCGTCACACAGCCTGGCACTGGCTTCTGCCATTTCGGCGCTCAAGAAACGATCCTTTTTCCCCCAAAGTATTTGCACCGGCATATGCAAACGGATATCCGCCAGGGCTGGCACTCGGTAGAGTGCCAGTGCACGATACCAGTTGATCATCCCCGTCAGACCGCCGGAATTTTGCCAGGCTTTTTGATATTCAGCAATGTCCTGGTCGCTGAAAGTCCCACGCCGGCTGGTGCCACGCAGCGCTGCAACAGCCGGTTGGAAGTTGTTTCGCCTGACCAGCCAATCCGCCAATCCAGGGATTTGAAAGAAGCCGATATACCAGGATTTAAGCATCTGGCGGGGGTTCTTCTTAATAAACTCGGACATTACCACGGGATGAGGAACATTCAAGATGGCCAGTTTTTTAACGCGTTCAGAATGCATCAGGGCCATGGTTCAGGCTACAGCCGCGCCCCAATCGTGACCAACGAGGTAACAATCCTGGCGACCCAACGTGTCCAACAAGCCGGTTACATCCATGACCAGTTTTTCAATCCGGTAAGCTTCAATCCCCTTGGGGACCTCGCTGAGGTTGTAGCCACGTTGGTCTGGGGCCAGCACCCGATAACCAGCTGCTACGAGCGGTTCGATCTGTTTCAGCCAACCGCGCCAATATTCTGGAAAGCCATGCAGCAAGACGACCAGTGGACCATCGATAGGCCCGGCCTGGATTGCGTGCAGGTAAATCCCGTTAGTGGAAAGGTAACTATCTTCCATCGGGCAGGTTATTCCCGGTAGTGGCAACCGAGACTTTTCTTATTCTGCCAGGCTGCTGAAGCAACAATCACTGCGCTGCGTACCGCATTACGCAGGCCGATTAGCTCATCGGTCACCCGGCTGACCCGGTAGAAGCGCTCAATTTCAGTCTCAAGCTGGCGCAGTTCCCGCAACGCCCGGTCCAGTCGGTCTGAGGTGCGCACCAGGCCAACGTAATTCCACATCATGTGTTGAATTTCGCTCAGATCTTGGGCAATCAAGGCCGGGTCGGGCAACCGTGGACCAGCGTCTTCCCAGGCCGGGATATCTTCGGGCTCGAGCGCTGAATCATCCGCCAACCGGGCATAGATATGTTCCGCGGCTCGCCAGCCCCAGGTCAAGCCTTCCAGTAGGGAAGTGCTGGCCAGCCGGTTAGCGCCGTGCAAGCCAGTGCAGGAAACTTCCCCAATTGCATATAGCCGTTCGATCGAGGTTTGACCCCATGCATCAACCCAAACCCCACCACAGAAATAGTGCGCCGCTGGTGCGACCGGCACAAGGTCGCACCGAGGGTCGATCCCATATTCCAAACAGGCGTGGAGAATATTCGGGAAGTGGTGCTCAATTTGTTCTTTGGAGATGTAAGAGCGCAGGTCGAGATAGACATTGGAGAGGCCATTCAACAACATCTCGCGGTGGATGCCGCGCGCCACAACATCGCGTGGCGCCAGGTCCTTCCAATCCGGGTCGTATTTTTGCATGAAGGGCTGGCTATTGGCATGGACCAACCGGGCGCCATCCCCGCGCACCGCCTCCGAGATCAGAAAGCGCGGTGCGTTTCGGTGATAAAAAGTAGTTGGATGGAACTGGATAAACTCAGCATTGATCACCCGTGCTCCCGCCCGGTAAGCCATTGCCAGGCCATCGCCGCGCGCTCCTGGAGGATTTGAACTATGCAGGAAGATCTGGCCCAGGCCGCCGGTAGCCAGCACGGTTCGGCGCGCCAGGATGCGCCTCACCTGCCCGGACGAACGATCGAGGATGTAAGCGCCCAGGCACGAGTCCGGCGCATATACTGCCAAGCGATCGCGTGAGTGGTGAGCTGGGGTGAGTATGTCGATGGCCGTTTGGCCAGTTAGCAGTTGGATATTGGGCTGGCAGGCTAAGGCTTCCAGCAGCCCGATTTGGATTGCATGTCCGGTTGCATCCGAAGTGTGCAAAATCCGCGCTACAGAGTGTCCACCCTCCAGCGCCAGCGCTAACTGGCCGTTGGCTTCGTGATCAAATGGTACTTTCAGCTCGTCAATCAGCAAGCGTTGAACCAATTCAGGCCCTTCGCTGGCTAAAATGTTTACGGCTTGTGGGTTACAATGTCCAGCGCCAGCCCGTTGAATATCTGCGGAGAGCTTTTCGGGGGAGTCGTCGTTGCCACGAAAAACGATTCCGCCTTGCGCCCAATCGGTGTTGGTCTCGCCCGCTTGCTCGGCTCGTGTAACCAGGGTGACCTGAACACCTTTTTGGGCCAGGCGTAGGGCAGCGGTGGCGCCAGCAATGCCGGTGCCCATTACCAACACATTAGTGAGAATTAGTTCTTCCACTGGATTTTCGGGCAAACCCCGCCTAGTCTTTCGGTCCGCTAGCGCCGATTTGGATCATTCGCTCGACGGCGCGCAGGGCGCGCAGACGAATGTCCTCGGGTACTTCGATGACATATTGTATGCGTTGCAAGGAGAGCAGCGTTTCTTCCAGGCTAATCTCGTTCATATGTGGGCAGCGCACGCTGCACAGGCGCAGCATTTCTTTGTCTGGGTTTGCTCCAGCAATATTGTCGCCCATGCTGCATTCGGTCAGCAACAGGTAGCGTGGGGCCTGGGTATTTTCGACGTATTTCATCATAGCTGTTGTGCTGCCCGAGAAATCGGCTGCTGCTACCACCTCCGGGCTGCATTCTGGATGAGCGAGGATGACCACATCGGGGAACTGGGCCCGCACATTTTGGATATCCGCCACGGTGAATTTTTCATGTACTTCGCAGCGACCATGCCAACCGATCATTTCGTAATGTAGGAATGCATCGCCGGCAGCTGGCTGGCGGGTCGGAAAGATGATTTCTTTTCCGGTCTCGCGTGCTACGTTTCCAGCCAGGTATTCGTCCGGTAAGAAGATCACCCGATCCGATTTAAGTGACTCAACCACTGCTACTGCGTTGGAGGAGGTGCAACAGATGTCAGTTTCTGCTTTTACATCTGCGTAAGTATTGACATAAGTTACCACCGGAACGCCCGGAAAGCGCGCTTTCAATTGACGGACGTCTTCGGCGGTGATACTTGCAGCCAGTGAGCAACCGGCTACCCTGGCAGGCAGCAGTACAGTTTTGCTCGGATTGAGGATCTTGGCGGTTTCAGCCATAAAGCGCACACCGCAAAAGACAATAATGTCCTGATCTGTCTTGGCGGCCTTGCGACTAAGCTCGAGCGAATCGCCAACATAATCCGGGATCGAATGGAATAATGCTGGCTCCATGTAGTTGTGTCCCAGGATAACTGCCCGGCGCTCAATCTTTAACTGGTTGATCTGGGCTGCTAGGCTGGCTTTGTAGCGCAACTCAACGTCCGGCACTACATCGTGTAAACGCTCGGACAAGACGGCATACATTTCAAGCGGGTCAGTAATTTTTGAAGGATGTGGGGTCATAGGGAATTGATTAGGCAGGTTGGTCATCGATCCAGAGGCTGATATCCAGTGCCTGGACAGAGTGAGTTAATGCGCCGACCGAGATAAAATCTACACCGGTCCGGGCGATTTCGGCCACGCTGGCCAGGTTAACGCCGCCAGAGGCTTCCAATGGGATGCGTCCGGCAGTCATCTGCACCGCCTGGCTTAGTTGGTCGAGCGACATGTTGTCAAGTAAGATCCGGTCAACCGGTAATTCCAATGCCTGGCTTAATTCTTCTAAATTGCGCACTTCGATTTCGATTGGTCGGTGGCGTGAGTCGAACCCTCGGACGCGCCGGACGGCCTCAGCCAGGTCACCACTGACAGCAGCGATATGGTTGTTTTTAATCAAGGCCATGTCATATAACCCGGTGCGGTGGTTCTGGCCTCCACCCAGGGTAACAGCCAGCTTGTCTAGAATCCGCAAACCGGGAGCGGTTTTGCGGGTATCCAGGATCACTGCTCGGGTGCCTTCGACAGCCTTAACATAACGTTGTGTAGCAGTGGCTATCCCGGACATACGTTGGATCAGGTTCAAAGCCGTTCGCTCGCCGGTTAACAGAGCCTGGCCTGGGCCCCTCAGTCGGGCAAGGGTTTGCAGCGGGCTGACTGCCTGGCCATCGCTGACCAGCGCCTCAAATTCGACCCGCTGATCCAGGATGCGGAATACTAACTCGGCCACGGAAAGGCCAGCAATGACTCCCTCTGCTCGGGCAACCATTCGGCCAGTCAGCCACAAAGAATCGGGCACGGTCGCCTGAGTGGTGAGATCTCCATCGCCAATGTCTTCGGCTAAACTAAGCTGGATTATTTTCCGGATTTCGGGTGAGAGCTCCGTTACGGTCATTCTTTTTCCTGGTTCTGCATCGCGAATTCATTATAACTGATTATCGGTAACCCTTTTTCCTTGCCTAACTGATTTTATCCAGTAAGGCGAGAGTTTGGGCTACCAGGTCTTTCCCTTGATACGCACCGACCAGCTCGGCGTTTGCATTCAGGACTGCCACCCCGGCCGTCTTATCTGTGTCGGTGAAGCCAAAGGCTTTCGTGATCTTGCCGTCCCAGTCAGGCAGCAACAGCAGGTAATCGCGCGCTGGCCACTTGGCGGGTAGCTCCTGGCAAGCTTCCTCGTAGGCATCCTTAATGAATGTCTCCACCACACCCCGCAGTAGCTTGGGGGCAATGTGCAGATCCATAATACTGGCAACCAGCAAATCGGATGCTTCTGGATAACGATCGCGCAATGGTCCATTGACGCTTTTCGATGCCTCGGCGGTATTTCTTCCATGGAAGAGAAGGACTGCCGGGCTGCCAATCTGGTTGAGTGATATTTTCCGGCCAGAGCCGATTGCGGTCAGGGTGATTGCGGGTGCTTTTAAGGGCATGGGTACCTCACTGGTTTTTTCTCTAGGCGTCGGTGTTGTGCACGAGAAACAAAGCAGGTTAATTTTACCGCTCTCCAAGCCTGACGTGATATGATTAACTTGATCTGAGATGAGAAAGATAGCTGTTGCATTATCCAAAGGCGGCGTTGGCAAGACCACCACCGCGGTAAACCTGGCGGCTGGTTTAGCGCGCGCCGGTCTTAAGGTACTTCTGGTGGATGCGGATACCCAGGGGCAGGCTGGGCGCTCGTTGGGCTGTGGCACCGCGCCAGGCCTGGTTGAGCTGGCAGCGGGTGAGATCAGCCTGGCTGCTGCTAGCCTTCTTGCTCGCCCTAACCTGTATTTGTTAACTGGTGGGCGAGGCCTGGTTGGGCTCAAGAGAGTCATCGCCCGCAAAGATTTTGGGGGTGAACAAACCCTGACGGAGGCGCTTCAAGCGGCAGAAGGGAATTACGACTTGGTAATCCTCGATACCGCGCCTGGGTGGGATGTACTGACGGTGAATGTGCTCTTCTACGCTGAAGAGGTACTTGCCCCTGTTTCCCAAGAAGTCATGACCCTGCAGGGATTACTTGATTTCACCGCCAGCCTGAACTCGATCCAACGCTATCGTCCCGAACTCAGCTTGCGCTATATTCTGCCTACCTTCTTTGACCGTCGGGTAAAGAAGTCAGCAGAGATCCAAGAACAACTCCACCAGCATTACGGCCAGTTGGTCTGCGAGCCAATTCGTTACAACGTCCGCCTCTCTGAAGCGCCAGGTTTTGGTCAGACAATTTTTGAGTTTGCACCCGGCTCAAGCGGTGCGCAAGACTATCAAAAACTGGCTGAGAAGATCCAACAAACCCCGCCGGCTCATTTTCCCTCCTGATTTAACGTTTGAGTCATCCTGCGCTTGCGGCTGCGGTTATTTTCTTGGCGGTCTTCACACAAAGCCTGACCGGTTTTGGCGTCGCGCTGGTCAGCATGGCGATCTTGCCCACTTTGATTGGAATTGATTCGGCTTCACCACTGGTCGCACTGGTTGCCCTTTTGCTTGAAGTCGTCCTCTTGGTGCGCTACCGGAGAGTGTTTAATCTACGAGTCATTGGCCCCTTGGCGCTGGCGGCTTATCTTGGCATTCCTTTTGGCGTCCTCGCTCTCGGCCAGGTGGATCGAGACCTGGTTTTGAAAATTCTTGGACTCGTGATTGCTGGCTATGCTGTTTATGGATTACTCAACCTTCGCATGCCATCTTTATCTCATCCATCCTGGAAATATATCGCTGGTTTCCTGGCGGGTTTGTTGGGAGGCGCTTACAACACCTCTGGCCCACCGGTAGTGATTTATGGAAGCTGTCAGGATTGGGCTCCGTCTGAATTCAAGACAAATTTGCAAGGGTTCTTTCTGTTCACGGACTTATTTATCGTGGCGAATCATGCCTGGCGAGGGAATCTGACCGGACCGGTTGGCGTGTATTTACTTTGGGGTATCCCGGCCATCCTACTTGGGGTCTGGGCGGGGGTCAGCCTGGATCCTTACTTCAAACCCGATGGATTTCGAAAGCTGGTTCTGGTTTTCCTGGCATTACTTGGTCTTCGCCTGATCCTGGCTTGATATCCTTAAGCTGGAAATCGGTTCGTTGAATAGTACAAATGTCTATGTTTTCTGCGAAGGTGTCTATTCCGCTATTCGAAAATTAGGCTATAACTAATCTAATCAAAGATTACATCTTCGCAATGTAGGCGTGAGAGGGAACGCCTACATTGAATTTCTTAAGTAAAAATTCCCCCTTGCATATTTAAACAACGATGGTACAATACTTTTGCCTACGTCCGGGTGCCCCCCTCACCCGGGCGTAGGCGCTTTAATCGCCAGTTACGAGCCGGT
>CAZAGA010000065.1:0-3110 GCA_964484335.1 uncultured Anaerolineaceae bacterium | reverse complement strand
CCGGGTGCCCCCCTCACCCGGGCGTAGGCGCTTTAATCGCCAGTTACGAGCCGGTCCCGGCATAATGGCGCAGCCCATAGCGCCATACCTGGTAGCCTAACAACAACAAGATGGCTGCTATAAGAGGACCCAGCCACGGGGCCAAGCCAGTTGGCAGCCCCATCAGGTGGCTGGCGGGGTAAAAAGAAGCCAGACCATACGGCACCACCCAGGTTAACAGGATTCCAATAGCTTTTGGGTAGATATTCAGTGGGTATTGGGCGAAAAGATGATTGTCAAAGATCAACCGCATGACTGGTACTGCATCCATCAACCAGAATGCACTGGTCCCTGTAATTAGGTTAAGGGCGATGAAGATGCCTCCCCCGCTTAGGATCGCAATACTCAGGTAAAGGAGATTGGCCGCGCTCCAGGGGATATTCAGTGCCTGACTGGAATACACTATCAGGGCGCTACCGACCAGCAAGTTTCCGATTCCATCATGGCAGAAGCGGTCCGCGAGCAGGTGGAACAGGGGGTCGATTGGTCTAACCAGGAAACGGTCAAATGCTCCGGTACGGATATACTGGCGACCGATGGTCCATAAGTTATCGGCAAACATGTGGTTTATCGACTTGGCCACCGTAATCAATCCATAGATAAGCAAAATCTGATCAAGATTCCATCCATTCAGGTTGGGGATTTGCGACATGACCACCCAGATGGTCAGCAAGCTGGAGACCTGAAGAAAGATTGTCGACGAAGCGCCGATCAGGAAATTGACCCGGTATTCCATCAGGATTTTCAAGCGTTGGATCAAAAAGAGGCCGTAAAGCTGGAGGTAACGTTTCATTTCAGCCTCCCTGAACGGTGACTTTGCGAATGGCAACCCGAAAGACCAGGCGGGATAGCAGTAACAGTCCTACCAGCCAGGCGATTTGGATAAGCCACAAGCGCGGTGTTTGGGAAATCGATGAGATTCCGCTCAACAGCGAAATCGGGATATACAAAGCCTGGGCAAACGGAAAGGTGAAGACCAGGTTGTTCAGCCAGCCAGGCAGCATGGCTAGCGGGATCAGGCTCCCACTGAAGAACAATCCCATCCCATACACGAGCACCCCCAATCCCCACACCTCGGTGGTGTAAAATGTTAGGCAGCCAAGCATATAATCAAAGAAAAACAATACCGATCTGCCCAAAAGAGCAGAGATGATAAACACCCCCCACACTCGCAAGTCAGTCGGCCATTGTAAATCGAAAATAAGGGTTGCAGCTAACGCCAGCGGCGCCTGTAGCAGTAGGTCTGTCGCCAGGCTTGCCAAAGCCTGAGCATAATAGCTGACCTGCAGGTCAACCGGCCGCAGTAAGACATGGGCAATCCCCCCTTCTCGCAGGTTGTAACCCATCTCAAAGATCATATTGATCTGGCTAAGCGGAATGAAGATTTGGGCCATCAAGATATAGGTCAGGGTGGTTTTTAAATCCAGTCCCCCGATCGTAGCTGAGTTGGAATACACCGCCCGCCAGAAAAAAACGAAAATCGTCAGGGTTATCGTATTCAAGATCAGGCTGACCCATACCCACAGGCTGTAAGCCAGGTAAACCTTTGGGACGGTCTCGGCAATCGCACGATAGATGCTGGCTTGACGGCGCAGGCTGTTGATCATGATGTCGCTCCGCCTTGCAGAGCGCCGTTATAGATTTGCTTGATAATTGATGCCAATCCGGGTTCCGAGAGTGAAAAATCAACCACCTCAACCTGGTTCATAATTTCCGCTGCAACCTGGCTGGCTGTCGTCATTGTCCGGTCAAACCGGATTATCAACTCTCGTTCGCCAGGTGTGTGACCATTGCTTGCAACCTCGGCGCCGGGCGGTAGTTCAATTTTTCCGACCGGCGCCAGGGTTTCGAAGGTGATCTGACGGTATTTTCCAAAGCGGTCTTTGATCGTGTTGAGTGGTCCGTCATAGATTAACTGCCCATCGTCGATGATGATCACCCGTTGGCAGAGTTCTTCAATATCGCCCAGGTCATGCGTTGTCAGGATGACTGTAATCTCGCGTTCCCGGTTTTGCTGCTTGATGA
The DNA here is from genome assembly GCA_964484335.1 of uncultured Anaerolineaceae bacterium. Taxonomy (GTDB): domain Bacteria; phylum Chloroflexota; class Anaerolineae; order Anaerolineales; family UBA4823; genus CAZAGA01. Next base: position 1,046 of record CAZAGA010000065.1, on the reverse strand, counting down.
ACTCGCGTATCCGTTCCTTGACAATCAGGTCGAGGCCGATCGTCGGTTCATCCAGATACACGATCTGTGGTTCGTGGATCAGGGCAGCTGCCAGTTCGGCGCGCATTTTTTGGCCCAGCGACATGTTGCGGATTGGGATGTGCAGCAATTCATCCAACTCAAGGGTGGTTGAAAATTGTTTCATTAGTTGCTGGTATCGATCTGGTTTGACCTGGTAAATCTTCCCGATCAGGTTAAGCGATTCAATCAAAGCCAGGTCCCACCAGAGTTGCGTGCGCTGGCCAAACACCACGCCGATATTTTGCGCGTTAGCCACTCGTTGGCGGTGGGGATCTAATCCTAAGACCCGAACCCGTCCTCCACTGGGGAGCAAGATGCCGGTCAATAGCTTAATCGTGGTTGATTTACCAGCGCCATTGACCCCGATGTAACCGACCATTTCTCCCCTGTCAACCTGGAAACTGATCCGGTTTACGGCCACTTTATCAATGTGGCGCGGTTTGACCAGCGCTTTGATCGCGCCGCGCAAACCAGGATCTTTTTGGTTGATCCGGAACACTTTGCTGAGATTATTGACCTGGATGATGCTCATCGGCTTACCTCCACGGTAATTGTATTCGTCAGCCGTTTCGAGATCGTTTCCTGCCGGGGCCTTGTTATCTTATTGGCCGTTTTCATACCGCTGCCAGTACTTGCGATCCTCCTCATTCTGATCATCAAGCAAGAGCGGATGGATTTCGGGCTTCAAGCGATAACCGTGCGCCGTCCACAGCTCGCGCGCTAGCTCGCCAGGACGACTATTCACGCCTTGGCGAGCGAAATATTCGCAGATCCGGCGCACATCACGCTCAAAGATTGAGTAGGAGTTCCGGTTTTCCTGCGGATCAATCGCTTGAGGAAAGTCAATCAAACTGATTTCACCTTCCCAATACAGGATGTTAAAGGCAGACAGGTCAGCGTGAACCCGGTGATTGGCCAGCATCCGATCCAGGTTGACCAGGATGCGTTCAAAAAGTAGTCTTGCTTCATCTGGGTCTAGATCTACT
>CAZAGA010000064.1:11303-13774 GCA_964484335.1 uncultured Anaerolineaceae bacterium | reverse complement strand
AGCAGCGAAGTCAACGTAATGGAAATCGCCATCAGCGCATTGCGCTTGCCAACGACTTCCGCCCGCCATTCCGCCGGCACTACCTCGGCGAACAAAGCATTGAAGCTAATCGCCAGCAACGTTCCAGGGATCGAGATTAGCAGGGTGACCAGCACAATCACCCAGATTTTAAATAGATCGGGAAACAACCACGGTAGTGGTACCAGCAACAGGTAACCCAGGCGATGCCAGACTGAAGACCAGAAGGCAAGCCCGGTCAGCGAGCGGCCCGACATCCATTGCCCGGCTGGCAAGGAGAATAGCAGGTTAACCACCGCCGGCCCAGCCGTCAACAGGCTAATTTGAAAGGCGCTGGCCCCCAGGCGCGTAGCAAAGATCGTGATGAACGCCATCGCGCTGCCCGCCTGGACGCCAAACCAGAACACATCCTGGTACAAATACTTGAAATTTGCCCGCAGGGACGGGCTCGCGGCCTGGCTGGTCATTGCGATTTCTTAAAGCCGGGTAGGTCACGGTATTCCCAGCGCATCTGCCAGACCCGCAGGGCGGCCTCGCGCTGGACACGAAAGGACATTTTCGACTGCCCAAACTGGCGATCGGGAAAGTAGAACGGGATCTCCCGGCAGGTGTACCCCAACCGGCTGGCCAGGTAAATCATCTCGACCTGGAAGGCATACCCGTTCGAACGCACCCGCTCAAGCGGTAATTCCGCCAGCACACTCGCCCGCCAGGCCCGAAAACCGCCGGTGACATCCTGCACCGCAAGTCCGAGCAAGCTGCGGGCATAAAAATTCCCAAAATGCGACAGGCCCTTGCGCCAGCCTGGCCAGGCCTGGTCCACCCCGCCCCCTGGGATATAACGCGAGCCAACCGCAATATCGCAGTCTTTCAAAGCCGCCAGCAACTCTGGCAGCAGGCCTGGCGGGTGGGAAAGATCAGCGTCCATCTGAACCACCGCCTGGGCGCCTCCCGCCAGCGCTGCTCGGAAACCCTCCAGATATGATTTACCAAATCCGCGTTCCCCCTGGCGATGCAGCACCGCCAGTCGCCCAGCAGATCCCGCTGCCAGCCGCTCGGCAACCCCGCCGGTGCCGTCCGGGCTCTGATCGTCTACCACCAGGATACTCAAATCTTCAGCCGGCAGCGCGAATAAAGCCTCCACCAGCCGAGGCAGGTTATCCGCCTCATTATAAGTGGGTATTACAACAGTTACGTTCACGCCAGGCCGTCACACAAAAACGGCGAACGTAGGGTCCCGTCCGCCGCCAGTTTTCTATACCAAGGGTCTCGCTAACCACCCGCCAAATGTAGCACACGCCCGAAATTGTGTCAAGCCGGGTTCACTCGATCACCCGTCCATTTTCCAACCGGATCACCTGGTCAACCAGCTCGCCGAGCAGCGAATCAGCCCGGATTTCGTGCGTGATGAAAATCGTCGTCCGCCCGGCTATGAACTCCCGCAGGGACTCCAATACCCCCAACTCCGTTAGCGCGTCCAGGTTGGCAGTCGCCTCATCCAGGATCAGAAACGGGGCATTTTTCAACAATGCCCGGGCGATCGCCAGGCGCTGGCGCTCCCCACCGCTCAGCAGCAATCCGTTCTCGCCGATCTGCGTCCGGTAGCCTTCCGGTAGGCTCTGGATGAATGGTTCTAACCGTGCCTGACGGCAGGCTGCTGCCAGTTGTTCTTCACTGGCATCCGGGTCAGCCAGCCACAAATTATCCTGGATAGAGCCATTGAACAGGTGTGTGTTTTGCGCCACCACGCTGAACATTCCGCGTAAGATCTCCAAGGGGTATTCCCGCAAGTCGCGTCCGCCAAGCTGGATTTCACCCGCCTGGTAATCCCAAAAACGCAGCAGCAGGTTGACCAGGCTCGATTTTCCCGCCCCGCTCGGCCCGACAATCGCCGTGCAGCTTCCGGCGGGAACTTTGAGACTGACCTGCTCAAGCGCCCAGGGTTCGCCATCTCCATAGCGGAACTGCAGCTTAATCAACTCCAGGTCAAAACGCTCTGGCTGTGGTCCCGGCGCAACCGAATTCTGGACCGCTGCTGGCATGTCGATCAGCTCAAACAGCCGGCCGGCCGCTGCCCGGCTGGCCTCCAGGTTTTGGAATGCTAGGCTCAACGGCTGGACCGCTTCAAAGCTGGCGATCGCCGTCAATGGCAACAAAGCCAGGTATACCCCGTGCAGCGCCCCCTGGTTGACCAACGGGATCGCCAGGAACAGCACGGTCAGGCCGGCTAACCCGGTAAACAGCGCTGTCAGGCCATCTCCCAGGCCCCGAATGATCGCCAGCCGCTCCTGGCAGCGGTTCAGCGCCTGGCCCAGCCGGAGCAACCGCTCTTCCTGGGCTCCCGCCTGGCCAAATGCCAGCAGGTCAGGCATCCCCTGGACTGTATCCACCAGCTCGGCATTCAAATCGGACCGCGCCTGGATCATTTCAATCGAAGGTAGCTTGCTCAGCCA
>CAZAGA010000064.1:9670-11203 GCA_964484335.1 uncultured Anaerolineaceae bacterium | reverse complement strand
GCGATCGCAATCCGCTGGCGCTGACCGCCGCTCAGGCGAACGCCCTGCTCACCCAGCCGGGTCGCATAGCCTTGCGGCAGGCGCTCGATGAATTCGGCCGCGCTGGCTGCCCGGGCTGCTGCTTCCAGTTCCGGCTGGCTGGCGCCCGGCCGCGCCAGGCGCAGGTTCTCTGCCACCGTTCCATGGAACAGGTACGGTCGCTGAGGAATCCAGCCGACCTGCTCCAGCCAGGCTGCGCGCTCCATTCTCTCCAGTGGTTGGCCATCGATCAAAATCTGCCCGCCGGAAGGCTCGATAAAGCGCAGCAGCAAGCTGGCCGCGGTGCTTTTTCCAGCCCCAGTTGCCCCAACCAGCGCAACACTCCGCCCAGCCGGGATCTCCAGCGAAAAGCCCTCCAACGCCGGTCGCTGCCCGCCGGCATACGCGAAGCTGACATTCTCAAAGTGAATTTCAGGCACCCTGGGCGTCCCGGGGCTTCCCAGGTCCGTCGCAGGCATCCTGGGCGTCCCAGGAGGACCTGGGGTAGTTGAAGGATGTTCTAAAATCGCAAAGATCCGGTCCGCCGCCGCCCTTCCACCTGTCCCGCTGTGGTACTTCAACGCCATCTGGCGCAGCGGCAGGAAAAATTCCGGCGTCAGCAGCAACGCCGCCAGGCCGCGCTCGAACGCCAAACTGCCGTTCATAATCCGCAGGCTGATTTCCAGTGCCGCCAAAGCGGTCGCTGCCGTCGCCGCCCATTCCATCACCAGGGATGTCTGGAAGGCCGTCCGCAGCACTTCCATCGTTGTACTGCCATAATGGCTGCTAATTTCACGGATATTCTCCGCCTGCTCCCGGCTGCGCCCAAACATCTTCAACGTCGCCAGGCCTTGCAAAATATCCAGGAAGAAAGCGCTCATCCAGCTTAGCTCCAGGAAGCGCCGCTCGGTGATCGCCTTGGCCTGGCCGCCAATCAGCGCCAGCAGCAATACCAGGAACGGGCCGGCGACCAGGAAAATCAGCGTTGTCCAGGGGTCGATCAGCAGCACGGCCAGGAAGATGAACCCGGTCGCCAGGAAAGCCAGGAAACGCGCCGGAAGGTACTGGGTGATGTAATCATCCAGTTTTTCAACCCCTTCGACCAGGCTGCTGGCTAGCTCACCGCTGCGCTCATTCTGAGTGTAAGCTGGCCCCAGTCGAACAAGCTGGGCAACCAGGGCCTGGCGCAGGTTGAGCTTCACCTGGTTGGCAGCCCGTTGGGCCAGCCAATCCTTCAGCCCCAGGCAGACCGCCCGCACCAGCCACAGCGCCGCCATCCAACCGATTAACGGCGCCACCGCCGGCAGCCCATCCCCGCCCAAAAAGACCCGCCCAACCACCAGGCTCAGCAGCCAGGCCTGCCCCGCCAGGACTCCAGCCGCGATAAAACCGGCGCCCACCGCCAGGTACAGGAGGGCGCCGGCAGACCGGTCTCGACGAAACAGGCGAGCTTCGATACTAATAGCTCCCAGGGTGCAGCTTGACCTTGCCGCGGAAGATGTAATACACCCCCGC
>CAZAGA010000064.1:7907-9570 GCA_964484335.1 uncultured Anaerolineaceae bacterium | reverse complement strand
CGAGGCGTAAACCAGCGGGAAGGCGGCAAACAGCGCCCCGCCGCCCAGGATCAGCCAGACCTCGTTCCCATCCCACACTGGGCCAATGCTGTTGATCAGGATACGCCGTTCCTCATCTTTCTTCGCCACGAACAAGTGCAGGATTCCGACTCCCAGGTCGAACCCATCCAGGATCAGGTAACCTGAGATAATGATTACGAACAGGATGTACCAGACAATATTAAGCCACATCGTTTCACCTCACGAAGCGCGCGATCGGCGGCGGAAAATGTCTTTGAAGGTGTCCGGTAGCGCATCCACCGGGACAACCTCCTCCTTGGCCAATGGTTCCGGCCCGTGCTGAATTTTTTCATTCAGCAGGTAGATAAACAGGATAAACAGGATCGCATAGACAATCACAAACATAATCAGCGAGGCAATCACCTGCCAGGCCGGTAGGCCGGGCGAGCCAGCATCCACAGTTCTCAACAGGTTCCAGACGATCCACGGCTGCCGGCCGACCTCAGCCGCCCACCACCCGGACAGGGTGGCCAACTCGGCCAGGAAGACGCTGCCCACCAGCAGCCAGAGCACCCAGGGCGTTGTCCACAGTTTCTTCTTCACAAATTGGTAAAAACCAGCCACCAGGCCAATCACCACAAACAGCCCGCCCAGGTTGATCATCAAATGATAAACCTGGAAGGTCAGGTTGATCGGCGGCCAGTTGTCTGGTGGAAATTCAGCCAGGCCCTGGACGGTGGCCTGCGGATTCATGTACGCCAGGAAACTCAACAAGCACGGCACGCTCAGCCCGACCGTCTTTTGGTTAGCTTTATCCACCCAGCCAACCAGGTATAGCGGAGCGCAGGACTTGCTTTCCCACAACCCTTCCATCGCCGCCAGCTTCACTGGCTGGTCCACCGTGACCTGCTCAGCATGCTGCGCTCCAAAAAATGTCGCTTGTAAAACACTCACCACCAGGAATACCGGCAGCGCCACTTTGATCGCTGATTGAGCAAACTCAACATGGCGCTTCTTCAGGATGTACCAGGCGCTGACGCTTAAGATCAGCGCCGAGCCGATCATCCACGAAGCCGCCCAGGTATGAAACAGCCTTGGTAAGAAGGAAGATGTAAACACAACCTCGGAGAAGCTGGTCATCACCGCCCGCACCGGCAACGGCGCTGCAGCAATGGTGTACCCGGCCGGCGTCTGCATCCACGAGTTGGCCATAATAATCCACAAGGCGCTGAAGTGCGCCCCGAACGCCACCAGGAAAGTGGATAGCAGCCACATCCGCGGGCCAAGCCGGTTGCCGCCGAACAGCATCAGCCCCAGGAAACCGCCCTCCAGGAAAAAGGCGAAAATGCCTTCGGCGGCCAGCAGGCTTCCGAAAATGTTTCCCACGAAGCGAGAATAATTTGCCCAGTTGGTGCCAAACTCGAACTCCTGCACCACCCCGGTCGCTACCCCCATCGCAAACACCAGGCCATAAACCTTGACCCAGAAGAACGACAGCTGCCGCCACTTGGGATCCTTGGTACGCACGTAAATTAGCCCAAAGATCACCAGCATCAGCCCCAATCCCATCGAGATGGGTGGAAAAATGAAATGAAAACTGGCGGTGAAGAAAAATTGGAGACGCGAGAGCAGTTCTGTGGTCATTCACATCCTCCTTCCTGGC